>CAZFAI010000072.1:0-2549 GCA_964516555.1 uncultured Gammaproteobacteria bacterium | reverse complement strand
TCATTCAACGCTGGCAAAGCTAAGCTAATAGTAACACCTTGCTCTTCTTTAAGGGCATAAAGGGCCTGCAAGTCAGAAAATTCATCTGCGGAAAAAGTATTCTCAGCGAACCATTTATCAACCAGAATTGAAATCGCCTCTGCGCCAGCGGTCTGATCCGGGCGTCCAGTTATTAACCTCATCCGTCGCCGATTCTGCACTATAATAACCGGTTTTTTAACTTCATTGATAACCTTTTCGGCAACATCTCCTATTTGGGAACCTGGCCTATTAACCGCAGCACTAATACCCATAATCACAAGATCATGACTATCTGCAGCATCAATTATAGATTGCGCTGGATCATCCGTCGCCTCAACCTATGGTTGCACACCCGTCAACTGTGGCAATACCAACTCCAATCCACGATAGGGAGTATCAGCACGAGGCCCTTTCTGATCAGTCGGATACAAATGTAACGATGTCGTACTCTGTGGACGCAAACTCAAGCCAAAACGTAATGCTAACTCGGCATGAGGACCACCCCGAACTGGCACTAAAACCTTTTGAATCTCCGTAGAAACAGGCCCTCTCAGCATTGCCACATGGACAGGGGAATCATTCAGAACAGTCGCTGCATCAACCCCCAAAGCACTTAAGTGGCACTCCCAATCCAAAATTATAATACTGGCATTTTCTTCTACAGCGACTTTAACTAAGTCAATCCATGGTTCCTGTGATACCAAAACTTGCGCTCTAACGGCAACCCGCTCGGAAAAGACCAGGGACTGCAACTGCTGTCGCAATTGAGCTGCTTGATTTGCTCCTGCACTTAGGGCTTGCACATCCTCAATCGGAACCACACCCACGACAACAGTATCGATTTCAAATTTTTCCAACAAATCCAACAAGGAATTGGAGGGGTGCTCAAAGACAAACGGCACAATCGCTTTTCTCAAAAATATCTTTCGTTTCTTTCGATTAATTTTCTTTCGTGCCATAACTTAACAATGGTTTTATAATGTTTTTATATATTTGGTTCCAAGAACGATTCTGCCTAACAAAACTCGCATACTTAAAACAATCATCACTTCTTAACTTTGCTTCGATCTGTTCAGCTATCTGCTCCGGAGTAGAGTTGACATTAAAATAAGCCACAACCCCCTCTCCTACCTCCCTTAATACTTCAATATCCGAACAAAAAACAGGAATATGCTGCAAAGCAGCCTCAAGCAGCGGTATACCAAAACCCTCTTCAAAGCTCGGAAGAAAAAGTAAATCGGCTAGCCTGAAAAAATCAGATATTACACTCATTGGCAATGGCTCTTTAGCGTGCTCTGCTAAAAAAATCACGCGGTTTTCCAGATGCAGCTCATGGCGAATCTTTTTTAATTGCGAAAAATAGTTGTCATTATCCGGATTATGTGCCCCTGGTGGTCCGGTTACGACCAGCGTTACTTTTGGAAAGGAATTTGCTAATGCCGCCACCGTTCGCAAGGCCAACTCAATATTCTTCCTCCTCGTTATCCGAACCGGCAATAACATTAAAGGTGCGGCACTTTCTAAGGAAAGTTTATGCATCAAATCCGCGGAAAACGGCTCCATTTTAACGAACGATGGGATATCAACCCCGTTTCCGATGACTCTTACCCTCTGCCGATCAAAACTCATCAAATCAGCTAATTCCTTACAACGTTGCTGGGAAACTACTATCTGCTCAACATCGCGCCAAGACTCCCTCAACAAAGACCACGGAAATCCATCATACAGTTCAGATTTATACCTCTCAGCGATCCAAGCAAAATCATGATGCCATAACCACAAGCGCCATTTCGGACGAGCAGCCCAGATCTGCTGCAAGGCCGCAGTTAAAGGAAGGTTCTTATGCAAAGAACAGATATTATGTGCTATGACCAAATCAACATCGACCAAACATTCCGATAACTGGGAAACTATTAATTCTTTCAAGTGATGAAAGCGATCGGAAACAGCCCCTTTATCTAACTCGGCCTTAACCTGTAAAACCTCTTCTGATCGCGAATCAATTAATGGAAGGTTGATTGTTTTTGCTGCCCCCTCACAATCGGCACCACGTCCAGCTATCACTGAAACAATGTGCCCATCATTACTAAAAAGCTTAACATGCTGGCCTATTACTGCCTCAACACCTCCAACAACTGCTGGCCCAGCATAGTGAATTATGGCTATCTTCATATGAACACTATCTAAACTTTATACGTATTGCACGTCAACCCCGCCGTGATGCTAACACAATTGAGCTTTAGATTGCCAGGGCAAGGAAAATGCTGACCTAGTGAATTCGTAGCCATTCTCAAAGCCTTTAAACAAAAACGGGGTTGTTAAATTAGGAAATAGCAAGCACTATTTTAATAGTTGGCTTATTTTTATTATTTTTGGCGTAATAATTACTATTGGATCTGGTGACCTAAAGTTCAATTAGATCTTGGTTAGTGTTTTTTGGCAGAGAGGTTTCAGACAATCGTATGAATGGTGTTTCAAATTGGAGAGCTGGGCGTTTGATCGAACCAAAACGGATTGGATTTATTTCG
>CAZFAI010000071.1:0-2687 GCA_964516555.1 uncultured Gammaproteobacteria bacterium | reverse complement strand
GAAAAATTATCATCGGTGCTGACAAATTCTTTTTCGTCTTGTAAGGGTGTAACTGTTGGCAGAGGGGCTTCGGAAGGTAAAATTGCCTCCGAGGGTGTAGGAGAAAGAGTGGGAGAAACCGGACTTGAAGGCAGGTCGGAAGTTTGGCCGGGTGGCGTTAATGTTGTTAGCGTGGCAGCTTTGATATTTTGGATATAAAGATAAACTCCGGCTATGGACAGGAAAAAAAGTAGAATTGATAGTAAAATATATGTTCTATTGGTCCTAAGCGACATAAATTTATAATACATTATTCCAATGAAAATTTTGGCAATTGAAACAAGCTGTGATGATACCTGCAGTGCAGTACTCCATGAGGACCGGGTACTGTCAAGTGTTATCTCGTCACAAGTGAATCTGCATGCCCAGTGGGGAGGAGTGGTGCCTAATATTGCCAAAAGAGCACATGGCGAGAGGATTGATCCAGTTATTGCCGATAGTCTAAGAAAGGCGTTTAAGATAAAAAAACAAAGGGATGTGGAGACCTATATTGACTTGGGGATGAGAGAGATTGATGTAGTGGCCGTGACTTACGGGCCGGGATTGGCGATCGCTTTGGGGGTAGGAATAGGAAAAGCTAAGGAGTTGGCATTAAAGTACAAGAAAAAATTGGTGGCAGTTAACCATATTGAAGGCCATTTATTGTCAAATTGGGTAAAAAATAGTCAAGGGAAACCAGAGCGGGAAATAGTTTTTCCGGCCTTAAGCTTGACGGTATCGGGTGGACATTCGAAAATTGTGTTGATAAAAGAGGTGGGTAAATACGAGATAGTGGGAGAAACACTGGATGATGCGGCCGGAGAAGCACTGGATAAGGCGGCAAAATTGATGGGGTTGGGGTATCCGGGCGGAGCGGTGATTGAGAGACTGGCTCTGGGGGGGGATGAAAATTGGATGGAACTGCCCCGACCTCTATCGAAGCAGAAGACTTTTGATTACAGTTTTTCAGGTTTGAAAACTGCCTTTTATTATCAAATTAAGGAGTGGCCAAAGGAAAAAATAAGCGATAATTTGGCCAATTTAGCGGCATCATTTCAGAAGGCGGTTTTTGACACACTTTTAATGAAATTTGATAAAGCGGTTGATTTTTATATGCCTAAAACTTTATTGGCATCAGGCGGAGTGATGGCTAATGATAATCTTCGAAAAAGGCTCAGGAGGATGGCTGCTGAGAAGAGTCTGCCGATTTTTATGCCGGCCAAGAAAGAATTAAATACGGACAATGCGGCCATGATCGGGTTGGTCGGGTACTTTAAGGCTCTACGTGGCGAATTTGTGGAAGATATTGAATCTTTGGACCGGGATGCAAGAGCAGTTTTGTAATATCGTGGCTAGTTTTTTTTACCAGGTTCTACTGGAATTATTTTTGGAGCAGGCTCTGTGTTTTGACGTCTCATAACATTTTGATAAGCATTGGCCAAATCCTGCAATGTAGGTCTGGCAATTTTTCTGGCTTCACCTCTCCTATAAGTACGTTCTTTTGACATGTGTTGATTTTAAAATTAATGGCTGATTATAACACCAGTTTAAATCCCCCTTCTGTAGACGGCGGCCCAGGGAACGTAGTTGCTTTGAAAAGTTTGCTGATGGAGAATTTCCTCGCCACGACTAACTTTCCAGTCAAAAGCTACTTTGAGACCGGGAACAGCGGTTTCTTCTTTGACCAATTTTCCAGGCTCGAGTGTGGGATCATCAATATAGCGGGTAGGCGGAGGTGCAGCATAACCCCATTGACGATAATTACTAATTTCAACCTGGCGGCCATCAGAAGTGCCAAATATTTCATAAGTAAGCTTTTTGTTGGCAGGATCATAAATGTTTTGGATCAATAGATGGTGGCCGGTATCGTTGACAAAGGCCAAGTCGGGGCTGGGAATAAAAATTGTAGCATCATAACCGGGGGGAGAGTCCTCTTCGTAATAACTGACCCGAAAAGCGTGGGGGCGACGATGGGTAATGTTGACGCCAGAATTGAGCATGGCACGAAAGAGAGTGGTTGACACCTGACAGATACCACCGCCGACATCCAGTTCGGTACGCCCCTGACGAATTATGTAGGCTTTTTTATAACCAGCTTCCAGTGTAACTTCACCGAGGTGCTTTAGGAAGGAAAAGGTTTCGCCCGGCGGGACTAGAATGCGATTGACGATTGAAGCTCCTTTTTCGATGTTAAAGTTTCTGGTTGTACTGGAATGCTTGAAGGTGGAGACTCCGCTGCCCAAAAGCTCTTTGATGCCAAGATCGTTGGCGTCCTGAGTCTTTAATTCCGGTTCACTAACTTGTGTCGGAATGTCGATTGATAATAAGTCTTCCTGCTTTAGCTGCAAGTCATCAAGACCTACGATAATTAAGGCCACTAATTCTTCCTGTTTTACTTCGTGGCCGTCGGATGCCGGGCGAAATTCGATAACACGGTCTTCTTCAAACTTAAAAACAGCGTTAACCGGATCCTTTTTGATACTTTGGGAAATGCTGTCTACAAATTCAGATATTTTTTCATCATTGTAGGTATTATCGAAATCAAGCCACGATATTAGAGTAAACTCATCAACGTTCACGTCGGGTAGATCAACAGGGGGTGATTTGAGAAGAAGAGATTTGCCAATATAGTTGGTGGCTTTGATTTTGGTAGCTTCAATTTGATCGTT
>CAZFAI010000070.1:0-2717 GCA_964516555.1 uncultured Gammaproteobacteria bacterium | reverse complement strand
AGGGGTATATAGCGGAGCCGGATGGCGGAGCCAAAAACATATATACTGCCCACACAGAAAAAATAGAAGATCTATTCATTTTTTTGCTCGGGGTATATGTATTATAAGGCTCGTCGCTTAAGGCGACTTCGCATATACTGCTATTCCCCAGTTGGTTTTCCTGCCGGAAAACCTAACTGTGGGCAGTATATATATTTCGCACCTGGCCTAGCGACCTGGAATCGTCCAAAGTTCTTCATCCCCATATCCTTCCCCGCCATAAAAGACTGGGGGTTATGTCCGAAGAAACTGACTTTTCGCAAGGTATTTTAAACGCACTAATAGAAGAAAACAAAGGGCATCCTCTAGTTATAAAAAATGAAAACTTCTTACCGATGACTTCTGACTTTAGGCCGCTTCTTTTAAAGCTTTCAGCCGCTAAAGTTGATGGAGTATTCCTAAACCCACAATCTGAAGCAGCCTTAATCCTCCTCTACCGCCAGATTTTGGAAATGGGACTAAAACTGCCAATCTATGCAAATTACAACGGCGGCAGCCCTGATTTCATATCAACATTTAAAGAAAAAGCTGATGGATTAATATTTTTTGATGCCCCTTTCGTAAAACAACTTGCTAATCCAAATGGTGCGCAGCTTATGGCTGAGTTTAATGAAAAATATGGAGAAGCGAAGAGCTCTCCTCTTTATGTGCTAACAACCATTGCTGGATTTGCAGCACTAAGCGAAGCCATCTTTAGTGGAGATGACGTAGTGGATTATCTCCACAACCATACATTTTCATCGGTAATTGATAATTTAAGTTTTGATCAAAATGGAGATCCCAAGGGAATTTCCTTGGTGCTAAAGATAATTAAAGGTGGCAAGATCAATCCGCTTTGAGCAGACCCCTAAGAGAAGGTCTTATCATCCATCAACAAAGCTGCTGCTGTGATTGAATCAAGATTATTGGTATGGCTAATGGCAGCACGGTAATTGGCGCGAATCTGTTGTTGTAGTTGATATGCGACCTGGTCGGCTTCTGCGTCGGTGTTAATTGTCTTTGAAAGATCCAAAAAAGCATTACCAGCGGCCCTTACTAACTGAAGATGCTCAATCAACACATCACGAGCCTGGTCAAGAACGTCATAATTCTCATCGATCTGGCGACGCAATGCTTTCAGATCTACCATCAATGAAAAAGCTTCGGCAGGATTGCTCAGTCGTCTTACACCATCAAAAAGCCGCTCAGATTTATTGATAATACCTACAAAGGGACGCACAAGCTCTTCCGTCGCGACTGCTGAGACTCTATATGACTGCACACTCAGGGAATCTCCATCATCAAAGTTTGCTAACATTCCCAATTCAAGCAAACCATCTTCGTTGAAGGACATATTAAGAGCGTCAAACTTGCTTGCCGCTGGAAATGACAGAAAGCTGACATGATTCGTCCCCTCTCCTGTTATGATGCGTAGAGTATCTCCCTGAACTGCACCAGGATCCCAAATAGCAATGTAACCTTGACGAGCAGTCTCGCCAGGAATAGTTGCAAGTCTTTCAATTTGTAAGTTATCTTGGAAAAGTTCAAACGTTCCGGATGGCAACGATAGCCTCGACAAACTATCAGCTATTCCATTCCCATTACTATCTTGGCTGACTGCCGCTGTATCACTAGATAACCATCCAAAATGTTTAATGGTTGCATCTTGTAAAATTGTTTGGGGGGTCGCAGATCCTAAGTCTTTTATGACCAGAATTTTTTCATCCTGCGTTGTTCCAAAGTAAGCTATCGACTGCCCATCGAAACTGAAGCTAACATCGGTAAAGCTGGAATATACACCCGCCTGATTATTATCAATCACCAGCGACGGTTCAGTGGGGACATCTCCCGAAGCCAAGCCAACGCTTCCCGCGATAAGTTGGGGAGCCTCAGTCGATGAACTTTTACCCGCATATACAAACTTAGTGCCATCGTCTGATAAGGCAACAGCACCGATCTCCACAGAGGTGTCACTAATTCTGGTCAACTGCTCTTGAAGCTGCCCAGCCGAGTTATATAGAAATAGGTTTGTCGCATTATTCGGATTAAACCCGAGCAAATCTGCTTGTGTTGCGACAATAAACTCTCCAGTTAATTTGTTTATGGCTTTAGACTCGACAGGCCGATCTGCTTCAATTAATGCTGTTTCTTGGCAATCGGCCGAAACAACAAGGATACTGCCATCTTTTTCTAACAAGCTATTTTTTGCTGAAATCTGAGTCGCCGATGCTTCCTGCCAATCTTGTAATGACGGATCAAGTGTAAGAGCATCCAAATAATACGATACCGTTGTAACGGTTCGAGGCGTTCCTGCCACAGACGATGGTATGGAGACATGCCTATGTTCCTTGACTTTCTCACTAGCTAAATTACCCTCCGCATCGGCAGTCCAGAATTTTTTAAAGAGATTAGTGATCTGATCTGATTTCTCGCTATCAAGACCCACTAACGTAAAGAGCTCAGAAAGTCCCTCGACGGTCAGATATTTTCGATCCTTAACCTTGGCATCACTAATAGTTTTTTTAAATTCTTTTGTAAGTTTACGAAACTCACTCTCCAAAACATAAGAGGACTGACTTCCCCCCGATTTGCTAGCCCTCTCACAAACCACAATCATCTTATCAGTAATATCTTGCAGTTTAGTTAAGGCGGCCTGCGCCATATTGACAAAACCAGTTACAATATTAAATCCTTGCGCG
>CAZFAI010000069.1:0-2732 GCA_964516555.1 uncultured Gammaproteobacteria bacterium | reverse complement strand
TGGATTTCCTGACAAAAGTACACTTCTAGAAGGATTAAACATTTCGCTGTAAACAGTAAGACTTTTTGCTTTAGTATTAATTCCAGCCTTTACCTCAATTGGAATAACTCCTGCCGCGCCCTCCAGCAAGAATTCGATCTCGGCAGTATTATGCCGTTTCCATGTATAAATATTATGCCTCTCTCTGGTGAGAGCTTGTTTAGCCTTGATTTCCTGTAATACAAAATTTTCCGCAAAGTATCCTTTGTATCCACCATAGTTATAATTAACAATCTGTATGGGGTCCAGTCCTACCATGCAACCTAATAGCCCAATATCAAATAGATAAAGCTTAAACATTCTTGGTTTTGCATTGGCCATCACCGGCATTTCGCTATTTTCTGTAAAAAGTATTTTAAAAATTAGATTTGCAGCTTCTAACCATTCAATAGGACCTTCAAGCTCACGAAAGGTAGAAGACTCAGAAATGACTCCTCTAAAAACAAATCTGCTAGAACTGACCTTTCGTTTTGCCAGTTGTGCTGGTACTTCTCTGAAAACATTTCGGAGATGTAAAGCGTTTTCATGATTTGCATACTTGATAAAATCAGCTTCATAATCATCTATAATGCTTCGCTGTAAATAACGTACTTTAGTGAAAGCTTCGTTAATCTTATCAAAATGCTTGATAAATGTACTTACAACTTCGGGCAAACCACCTGTTATAAAATAGTAACACAATAGTTGCCAAGTTTTTTTATGTATGGCCTCGTTAGAAAATAGTTCACAGTTTTCTTCCTCAAGGGCCCCGGCCAATACTGGCTCAGACAGTGCATATAGAAATTCTAAAAATGTCATTGGAGCAAGTTCCAGACGTTCTATTTTACCTACAGGAAAAGGACTATTCGAAAATGATACCCCAAGCAGTGAACCAGAACCGCAAATAAAACTGTCAGGCTGCTCTTGTTGAAAATATTTAAGTGATGTTAGTGCTTTCGGACAGTGCTGTATTTCATCAAAAACAATCAGGTCATGAGAGATATCTATGTCTTTTCCAGTGTAAGCAGAAATTCTTGCCAATAAACTGCTAGTGTCCAATGAACCATCAAACAGCGAATTAAGATTTTCATCTCTTACAAAATCAAAGAAATGATATGAATTGAAGTTGTGTTTAGCAAAATATTCAAGCAAGAAAGTCTTTCCAACCTGCCGAGCACCAAGCAAAAGTAGTGGCTTACGATCACGCCTACTTTTCCATTCTTCAAGGTGTTTTAAAGCCGACCTTTTAAGCATTTTACTTTTTTGTTTAATATCAACTTTATATTCCCATGAATAGTATGTTCACACAACAGTATATTAATATAAATAACCTGTCGCGTAAGACCTAGAAAAACATAACCATTTAATTACATTAATGTAAAATTTAAGTGAGTCAAAAAGGATGCTCTTTCTTCACCCTGCTTTCCAAAGGAATATCATCTGCATTAAGACACCCAAAAACATAGGCCTTTCGGCTTATAATTCAGAACATTATCTGTGGATGTCTTGATCGCTATTTTGATCGCTATTTATTTCCTTGACAGTCTCCGCGAAACAACGTAGAGTCAATTCTGATTTTGCCTCAATATCGGAACTATGTACCCACGGCTGCTTAACCCACTATTATCAAACAGCTTTTTTTTATTCGGTGCCAGGGGAACCGGTAAATCCACCCTGCTTGAAAAGACATTCACTCAAGACGAGGCCCTAGTAATAGATCTTTTAAAACCTGAGTTTCTGGCACTGCTACAGGCGAATCCGGGTGAGTTAGAGCGAATTCTCGCGGGCAGTAATAAGCCCTGGTGCGTGATAGATGAGGTGCAAAAAATCCCCGCGTTGTTAGACATTGTTCATTCTCAAATTGAAAGCAAGGGCGTTAAATTTGCGTTGACAGGCTCAAGTGCGAGAAAGCTAAAGCGTGATTCAGCCAACCTACTGGGAGGACGGGCCTTTTTATACAAATTGTTTCCACTGACGCACCTGGAATTAGGAGAAGATTTTGATTTAAATGAGGTTTTAACTTTCGGCTCTCTGGCAAAGATTTTCAGCTTATCCTCGCAGAGAGAGAAGATATCCTTTCTGAGAGCCTACGCTGAAGTATACCTAAAAGAAGAAATATTAGTCGAGCAGATTATCAGAAATGTTCCTCCCTTTAGAAGGTTCCTGGAAATTTCTGCTTCTCAGGACACCGATTTGATAAACTATGCCAATATCGCAAGAGACATTAAAAGTGATCCCAAAGTCGTTGCTAATTACTATTCAATTCTTGACGATACACTTTTAGGGTTTTTTTTAGAGCCATTTCATACTGCGATCAGAAAGAGGCAGAGAAATTCTCCCAAATTTTACTGGTTCGATTTGGGTGTAAGGAGGGTCCTGTCTGGGACGATAGATTTAGCTGTAACTCCTAGATCCTTCGAATATGGCTCTCTATTCGAGAGTTTTGTTATCAACGAAATACATCGCCTGCTAACTTATTCTGAAAAAAGTTTTAAACTCTCGTTTATCAGAGTTGATGATAATCTTGAAATAGACCTGGTCGTTGAAAGAGCAGGTTGTCCAACCTACCTGATAGAGATTAAGTCAACTTCTAGTGTTAATGAAAACCATCTGGGGGTATTAGAACGATATGGAAATGAGATAGGCAACTCTATTACACTCCTTCTTTCGCAAGACAAGGTAGCAAAGAAGATAGGCAAGGTTACCTGTCTGCA
>CAZFAI010000068.1:0-2788 GCA_964516555.1 uncultured Gammaproteobacteria bacterium | reverse complement strand
GTCATTGCTACCTGCGCCAATTATAAGCTGAAGTCCGCCAAAAATCAAAAGTCCGAGAAAAATTATTCCGGCAAGAGTAATAATGTTTTTTAGAAGAGAATTAACCAGGGTAGCGATATTGGGAAAGGTATTACCAAGGGTACGACCATTACCAAGAGGGATGTCGGATAGTAGAACTTGAATCATTTTAATGGAAATTATACTATGTATATATAGGAATTTGAAGGAGGGCTTGTTTGTTTGTAAGAAAAGTTGGATATTTGGCAGATGTTTTGAGTAAAATGATGTTATAATACGCCACTAAATTAGGGTTAATAATTAAAGAATAATCCCAAAACAATGAGAAAAACTATCTGCTTAGCCATTATTGCGATTTTTGTGATTACTAGTTGGTTTGGGTTTTTTGCCGGACAGATTCGGGCTGTGACTGGTGTACCCGAGGCAAGTGTAAGTTCAGAGACTGAAGAAGCAAGTATGAGCGCTACGCCGATACCAACGGAAGCAAAACCAAAAGAAAACCTGACTGAACCCAGCAGTCCGGAAGTTAAATACAGATTAGAATCGGTTTTGGAGAGACAGGAAGTGGATGGGTGGAATGGGTTAAATAGTATGAGAAAAGTAGTAAGGGTAGCAATTGACAGAGGGGTGTCAGCTAATACTATAGTATTATTGCTATTGTTGCCTTTGGTGGCAACTTTAGTATCGGTATTGCATTATATTTTCGGGTTAACAGGATATGGAATTTTTATGCCAACAATGTTGGCGATTACTTTTTTGGCAACTGGGATTTTTGGAGGACTATTACTTTTTGCCATAATTTTGACAATATCTTTGGTTGGGAGCATGATGCTTAAAAAGTTAAGATTGCATTTTTGGCCTTCCAGATCGATTAACTTAGCCCTTATTGCATTCGGAACGTTTGGTTTGATGTTTTTATCATCTTTTATACCTTTTGGAGATATAAGTAATATTTCAATATTCCCAATATTATTCATGATTTTGTTGGCAGAGGAGTTCGTGAGGACACAATTGGTTAAAAGTAGAAATGAAGCAATGAAGCTAACTTTGGGTACATTAATTGTGGCAATCGGTGGGGCAGTAACGATGAGCTTTCGGTGGGTACAGGAAATGGTACTGTTGAACCCAGAAATTGCAATACTGTTGGTGATTGTCATTAATATTGTAGTTGGCAGTTACAAGGGAATCAGGCTGTCTGAGGTTAGCAGATTTAAGAAAGCAATAAGAGAGAAATAATTATTGCTTTTTAATAATGAAAATATTCGGATTAAATTTGAAAAGCTATGGTCATTTATTGACCAAAAATGAGAGAAACAAGGTTTACTTGAGGAAAAACGGGGTTGACGGAAGGTCTATTGCTGACAGCAAATATAAAACAAAGAGAAGGCTGGCTAAAGCCGGGGTACAGGTACCAAGATTAATTGCCAGATTTAGGAATGAAGAAGAATTGAATAAGTTCAGGTGGGAAGACTTGGATGGTAATTTTGTAATCAAGCCGGTATCGGGTTATGGAGGTGAAGGAATAATTATTATCCGGAAGAGAGGAAAGTGGGCGGGAGAGTGGCAAAAAATGAACGGAGAGTTGATTAGTACTCAGGAAATACAGCTTCATTGCCGGGAAATTTTGGCAGGAAGATATAGCTTGCATGGAATTACGGATAATGTGCTGGTGGAAGAGAGGATCAAAATTCACCCCAAGTTTTTGTCACTGACTAAGTCGGGTACTCCGGATGTAAGAATAATTGTTTACAATAGTATTCCGGTAATGGCAATGTTTCGGATCCCAACCGAGAAGAGCGGTGGGAAGGCTAATTTGCAACAAGGAGCGATGGGTTTGGGGATTGATTTGGCCACGGGGATTACTACTTATGGAGTGGAGGGGAAGGGTGATTTGGTAACTAAAATATTTGATTACAAAAAGAAGAAAAAAATCAAGGTTAATGGGATTAAGATTCCTTTTTGGAAAGAGATTTTGGAAACGTCGGTGTGTTGCCAAAAGGCGATTCCGAGTTTGGGTTTCGTGGGGGTGGATATTGTTTTGGATAAAGACAAGGGACCAATGGTGTTGGAAGTGAATGCCAGACCGGGACTTTCCATACAAATATGCAATAAGGCGGGTTTGAAAAATAGAATGGAGAAAGTGGAAGATTTGGAGGTAAGGAGTGTTAACCATGGAATTACACTGGCAAAATACTTGTTTGGTGAGAGTTTTTTTGAAAAAGTAGAAGAAAAGGAAAAAGATAAGGTGAAGGTATTAAAACCATTGGAAACAGTTAAGGTTAAATTAGGTAAGGGTAAAAAGAATGTAACTGAGGTGTTGGCAAAAATTGACACCGGGGCTTTCCGAAGTTCAATTGATAGAAGTTTAGCGTTGAAACATGGTCTTTTGGACGAAGATAAAGTTTTGTACTATCGGCACTATCGAAATAGTATGGGATCCGGGGTTAGAAGGCCGGTGATTGAGTTGACTTTTTGGCTTCAGGGGAAAAGGATTACTTCGGCAATAAATGTGGCTGACAGAAAAAAATTAAGAGCAAAGTTTTTGATTGGCAGGAGAGATTTACAAGATTTTGTAGTAAAAACCTAAAATGAGAAAAATTGGAGTATTTTTTGGTGGAAAGTTGAATTCGAGGCTTGAGGCTTTAAAGGTGGCGGCTGGTAAGCTTGATGTGGGATTGGACTTGATTAATTACAAACAGGTTGGTTACAAGGTAGATGGCGATAAGTTTGAAGTAGAGCTAGGTGGGGGAAGGAAGTTGGGGGATTATAA
>CAZFAI010000067.1:0-2849 GCA_964516555.1 uncultured Gammaproteobacteria bacterium | reverse complement strand
TACAGGCGGTGATGGGGAGGTAGTTTCTAGTGGGCTTAGCCGAGGCAGGCGGCAGCCGTTCTACCCTTTTTGCTGAGTTCTGACACCAGTTGATGAAAGGGCTTGCTTGTTATCTCTTTCATCCGCCCACGATTAGTATTTGCAAAAAGGGTAGAACGCCTGCCAACAAAGAAACTGACATTGTGCCATTGAGGTTCACAAACAGCTTGGCCCTGGGCTTCTTGAATCAACTTATGAGTATTGCCTTGCACATGACTTTTGACTTATATGAAGCTTGCAGAAGTTTCTACGGGCTTGCTGATCAACTTTAATATTAAAAGACTTAAAGATGGCATTAAGGGACTAGTCTTATAGCCTTTATGTCTTGATATGCAGGCGGACGGCTAGGCAGGCTCGAACGCGAGGATGGCTGAACGGTTACCTTAAAGGGCTTATTAAAGGCATTATTCTTAGGGCTGGGCAGAATCTGCCATTGACAGTTGTGTCTACTATAGTTAACATGTAGATATGGAAGCCATTCAAAGAGAATTGGTTATGCTTGAAACTTTGAATGGTGAAGTACCATTTGAAAGGTGGTTTGATAGTATAAAAGATAAGTCCTTACAAAGGGCGATCGATGTAAGATTAACTCGAATTGCCGATGGGAATTTTGGAGACCATAAATCGGTGGGAGATGGCGTTTTTGAGTTAAGAATACAGAGAGGCCCGGGACTGAGAGTTTATTATGGGCTTGATGGCTCGTATATAGTTGTACTTATCGGTGGTGGAGATAAGAGTAGTCAACGGAAGGATATTGCCAAGGCACATGAGCTTTGGAAGGAGTATTCAAATGCCAAGTAAACCTTACAAGAAAATGCTATTAAAGCGATTAACTGATCCTGACTACGCGGTGGATTACTTAACAGAAGTTCTACAAGAGGAAAGTCAGAATGCCTTTATGATTGCACTTAAAAATGTGATTGAAGCCCGAGAAGAAAACGTAAGTGAGTTAGCAAAGCAGATGGGAGTTTCCAGGCAAGGGTTATACAAAATGCTTTCTGAGGAAGGAAATCCCAGACTCGCTACGCTTAACCAGTTACTTAAATCTCTCGGAATGAAAATTTCGATTTCAGGTGGTCGCCTTTCTGCATAAGAGTGAAATCCTTTGATTCAGAAATGACGGATCGGAGACAGAGAGCATTAAAGTATAGCGCCCAAGTCCTTTTGGTGCCCTTATGGCATCATAGTTCAGCCACGCTGGCAAGATAGAGAGGGTACCGTTTGGTGGTGGTCGCGTTTAGTTCAGGAGTGGTTTTCTCTGATGTTGTTTCGGTGCCTGCGTTAAGAGGTTTACCAGAAAAGATAATAGCCCTTTTCGGGGAGTATCTTTTAATAAACATGTTAAGACTCTTTGTTCGGGTAACTGTGCCTGATTTTACTTCGATTGGAGAGATGCCATTTTTAGTATTAATTAAAAACTCAACTTCGGCTGTGCCTTCATGCCACCCATACATTTCTCGGTATCCGCGAGCTAATAATTCCTGTGCAATAAAATTTTCTGCAAAGTAGCCCTTATAGGTAGCGTAATCATAGTTGACTATAATATTTGGTGGAAGTCCTGCTAATGCGCCTAAAATACCGACATCGAAAAGATAAAGTTTAAATCTGTTTTCCTTGGTATTAGCCAATAAAGGTTGGGTGGCTCTGTCTGCAATTGGAACGCTAATCAGTAAGCCGGCCGATTTTAACCAGTCTAATGGACCCACTAATCTGTCGTATTTAGATATACCAGGGATTACCTCTTTAAAGCTGAATCTTTTTACTGAGTCATCGACTACCTTGGCCAGTTGCTGTGGTACATTGCGCAACACTCTTTCAATATGCATTGAATTTATTTTTCCGGAGTGTTTGGCTATGTCGCTTAGATATCCCTCAATTAGAAATTGTTGTGTAGTACGCGCTTGCGTTACTGCAGTAAATTTGCTGTCACTGAAATTCTTAAAGACATTGACGACTTCGGGTAGTCCACCTGTAATCAAGTAATACTTCCAAAGATCCCACATATGGGCATGGGCTATCTCTGGAACAGATCCTCGGTCAATAAACTCATCAAGCGCCCTTATGGCACGTTTTTCTTCTATGCCACGCGCGAATTCGGCAAAGGTAAGTGGGTAGAGGTATTCATATTCGACGTATCCAACAGGGAAGGGCTCTTCGCTATGTATCACTCCAAGTAAAGAACCGGCGGCGCAGATTGCCAGCTTAGGCAGCTTCTCGCAGAAGAACTTTAAAGAACTAAGGGCTCTTGAGCAGGCCTGAATCTCGTCAAGAATTAAGATGTCGTTTTCTACATTGATAGTAGTGTTTAGAAAAAACTCAATGCCTGGTATTATTCGTTCTGGGGATAAGTCACCGGCAAATAGTTTCCGAGCCTCAATGGACTCTTCAAAATTTATGTAATGGGTCCTGTCGAAATTGGTGGCAGAAAACTGCTTTAAAAGATATGTCTTACCAACTTGTCGAGCCCCCTTTAATATCAATGGTTTACGGCCCGGTTTAGTTTTCCACTTAAGCAACTTATCCTCAATGTCTCTTTTCATGATGAAAATATACCAGGATATGCCTTTATTTCATAGATAAAAATGACCATTTATGCCTTTTTTGGCTAGATAAAATAGTCATCTATGGGCCATCTATGGGCGTTGTAAGAGGCTGAGGTAGGGGAGAAGACATAAGCTAGGGGCGGGATCAAAAACTTCCGCCATTATTTTAGCTTGGCAAACTTATGTTCAGTTCTTCAATGCCCTTTTTCCAATGCAGACAGGTAACCTTGCCTATCTTCTTTGCTACCTTGTCTTGCGAAAGAAGGA
>CAZFAI010000066.1:0-2916 GCA_964516555.1 uncultured Gammaproteobacteria bacterium | reverse complement strand
ATGGGAGTATTTAGAAACAAAATGGATGCCAAAAATTGGTTTTTTATTATTATCAAAAACTACTCTGTTCCGGAATTAATTAAATATTTTCCCTCTATATTTTTGGAAAGATTGCGAAATCTTTCCGGTTTGATAAAGGCTCACTTGCATTATAAAAAGGCTCTTTCAATTCCCTATACCTTGCTGATAACCTACGGCACAATACTACTAAAAACCCCACTTATGATAAAAAAGCGTTTCCTTTATCAAAATTCTCCCAACAAAGGTTAAAATACACACATGGATATCGGAATCGACATTTCCTCGGTAGCATACGGTACCGGAGTCAGTAATTACACCCTTAATTTGGTCCGGAATCTTATAAAAGTTGACAAGACCAATAACTACAAACTTTTCTTTTCTTCCCTCAGGCTTCCCCTGCCTCCGGAAATCAAGTTAATCGCTAAATCAAAAAACGTCAGAATCTATCATTACCGCTTCCCGCCGACTCTTTTGGAAATACTTTGGAATAGGCTTCATATTCTACCCATTGAACTTTTTATCGGCCCTTGCGATATCTTCCACACTTCAGACTGGACTCACCCTCCTACTACTAAAGCCAAAACAGTTACGACCGTTCACGACATGACTCCCTTTTTATATCCTGGTTGGCTTCATCAAACCATCGTCACCGCCCACCAAAATAAATTCAAAAAAGCTCTAAAATATTGCCACCATTATATTTGTGTTTCCCAAAGTACCCGCAAAGACCTTTTAAAAATTTTCCTCACAATCAATCCTAAAGATACCACAGTAATTCATGAAGCCGCAGAAGATAAATATGACCGTTTTCTAAAACTGAAACCAGCTCAACAAGAAAAGAAAAAATCCACCATCTACAAACAATATGGTCTAAGCCGTTATGTTCTAGCCCAAGGTACCAGGGAACCCCGAAAAAATCTTGACCGCCTTGTCCAAGCCTTTTGTCAATTTAAAAAGAAATTCCCCACCTGCACCACCGAGCTGGCTATCGCCGGTAAATACGGTTGGGGGGAAGATGTCGCCACCCCAAACCGAAGTATAAAAATTCTTGGCTATATTCCGGAAAAAGACATGGTAGCCTTACATGCTTCCGCCACCTGCCTTGTTTATCCCAGTCTTTACGAAGGTTTTGGCCTACCAATTTTAAAATCCATGAAAGTTGGCGTTCCGGTTATCACCAGCAATGTCTCATCCATGCCCGAAATTGTTGGTGATGCTGCAATTTTAGTAAACCCTTCTTCAACTGCAGAAATTACTAAAGCCCTGGAAAAAATAATAAAATCCCCGACTTTTAGAAAAACTCTCTCACAAAAATCAATACTCCAGTCACAAAAATTTTCCTGGACAAACACAGCCAATCAGACATTAGCTGTTTACCAATCACTAACTAAATGATTATTGGCATTGACGGCAACGAAGCCAACCTGTCAAACAGAGTCGGTGTCGGTCAATTTTCATATCACATAATAAACTGGATACATCGCCTGGATACTCATAACCACTATATCATTTACCTAAAAGAACCTCCCCTCTCTGATATGCCACCATCTTCTCTCAGATGGCAGTATCGAATAGTTAAGCCGTCAAAACTTTGGACAAAATTTGCACTTCCGCTCAAGCTTTATACCCAAAAAGAAAAGCTAGACCTTTTTTATTCCCCCAGTCACTATACTCCCAAATTTTCTCCCTGCCCTGTCATTCCCACCATTCACGACCTTGGCTACCTTCAGTTCAAAAGTCAATTCACTCCAAAAGACCTATACCAACTCATTAACTGGACCAAAGATTCAATCAAAAAATCAAGACATATTATCACCGTTTCCAAATTTTCCAAAAATGAACTCCGGCGTATTTATAAAGTTCCTGAAAACAAAATTACTGTTGCCCATAACGGAGTGGGGGAGCCACCAATAGTTTCTTCACAAGAAACTCAAATAACACTAACAAAATTCAAAATTAAAAAACCGTATTTTCTTTATCTTGGCACACTGAAACCAAATAAAAACATTCCCTTTCTTATAGAAGCGTTTTCTCAATTCTTAAATTCAAAAAAAGAGGACAAATCAAAATACCAACTGATTATTGCCGGAAAAAAAGGCTGGTTATTTGATAATATTTTCGCGGCTGTAAAAAAATTTGGAGTAGAAAAACAAGTCGTATTTACGGACTTTATCAGTGAAACTGAAAAATGGGTGTTGTACAAAAATGCTCTTTGTTTCATTATCCCCAGTACCTACGAAGGCTTTGGCATCCCCGCCCTCGAAGCCATGAAGGTTGGTACTCCGGTAATATCAAGCTCCATCCCACCACTACAAGAAGTAGTTGGCGAAAATGGTTTATTGTTTGATCCAAAAGAGCTTGATCAACTGGTTGATCACATGAACACCATAATTCAACCTAACATTTCACGAAAATTATCACAACTTGGTTTCAAACAAGCTCAAAAATTTACCTGGGAATCTTCTGCCAAAACCATAATCGATCAATTTCAAGCAACCGTATAATTGCCCCAAACATCTGGATATTCTATAATTAGTTATGCTTTCCTACAACGACATCTTTTTTGACAAACAGCGCGTCCTTTTTGTCACAGCTCATCCGGATGATGTTGACGTCCTTTTTGGAGGGCTGTTGGCTCTACTTAATAAAAACAAAAAAGAAACATTTGTCCTGTTAACCACCAATGGGGGTAGGGGAAGCAAAAATAAATTAATCAATGAAGAAGATTTAAGCCAAATACGCATATCCGAAGAAAAACAAGCCCTAAACATCCTTGGCACTCAAAATGAAAACTTCACAACCCTAAATTATCTCGATGGTGAGCTTGAAAGCAATCTTGAATCAATCGGTCAAATCAGTTTTCATATTCGAAAATTTCGTCCCGATATCGTTTGT
>CAZFAI010000065.1:0-2967 GCA_964516555.1 uncultured Gammaproteobacteria bacterium | reverse complement strand
TCCTTTTTGAGCCCAAGAGAGGATACCAAAAGCCTCCCGACCGATTATTCCGGCGACTAATAAGTTGGATAACCGGTCTTTGGCAAGAGCGATAAAAGAATTAAGCTGAAAGGGTATTCCGAATTTAAAGAGTTTTTTTGCAGATGTTATTGAGAAGGAAAAACCAATTGGCCAGGGGCTATAGTGGTACATTAGAATTAGCCCCAGGGTGCTTCTGATAAATATTGCGATGGCATAGGAATATCCTTCGAATCCCAAGAAAGCAAACAGAACAGCAAAAAAATAAAATGTAATATTTTCGGCAATATCTATAATTGAAAACAACTTAAAATTAAGATTTCTTTCAAGTTGTACTGAAGGAATGGTTTTTAGGGAAGCCGCAACAAATGAAAAACAGAGTGAAACCAATATCCAGAACTCTTTTGGTCCATATCCCCTACTTTGACTAAAGCGGGAATAAAAAATGGCTACCCCGACAAGTGAGAGGATAACTAAAGTTTGCTGGATTAAAAAAGTAGTTTGCAACTCTTCTTTTTTTATTTTTTCTTTTTGTTGGATTAGTGCAGAAGCAAGACCGACATCGGAAAAATAGCCCAATATTCCTACAGATTCAGCGACGATAGCAAACAGCCCAACTTCACCGGTTCCGAGGAGGATGGTTAATAGAAAAAACCCTACTGTAGAAATAGCCTGAATGCCAAAGTTTCTCAGGGATAGAAAAAATATACTAGTAGTGGTTTTTTGTTTTAGATCCTGGATGTTAATTTCTTCCATAAGGGTTTGAGTAAGTATATACCGACTCCGATCCAGGCAAAGAGTGAAATGTAGTTAGATATTGTCCGAACGGGAGTGTTGTGGAGCTTAACATAAACCTGATGAGTGCCGGGACTTAAGTTAAGAACAATACGGCCCAGTTCGGGTTCTATTTCGTGGGCGATTTCCTGGCCATTTACAATGGTTTTGAATCCAGGGAAGGCAAGTTGGGAGATATATACCCGTGCATTGCTTGTTAATGTTATATTAAAAAATTTCCAATCAGTCCCCTTTTTTTGACCAAAAAGTTCGTAGTCTGAACCATCGACTTTGTCGATAAAGTCAGCAGCTATTTGAGGGGCAGCACGAGTTGCTGTTTTGGGAAGATAATCATAAATCCCTGAGGTAATCTGATTGGTCCAGGCCAAGCCGGAAAATTTTTCTTTGTCAGTTAGAGGTCCGAAGACTTTTGGTTTAAAGTAAGAGTAGTTAATGAAAAAAAGGAGAATTGATAAAGTAACAGCGATGTGGGTGTGGTATTTTTTCTGCTTGAAAAGATCCTTGATTATGAAAATTAATGCGCCTGCTGCTAATGAAAATAAAAAGGTTATATGGTTTAGCAAGCGCCAGGGAAATTGAATTTTTTGTAATATTGATAGTTGGTTCCAGATAAAAGTTGATTTGTTGTGAGTCAGAAAAGAAAAAAGGAGTCCAAATAGAAATAAGAGGGATGGGAGGATCAACCTGTTGTCGATTTTTTTGGTTTTGAAGTATTTATAAATAAAATAAAGAAAGATAAGTAAAGGAATAATCCATTGGAGATAGCCGATCATAAATGACATACCGTCATCTTTTACGCCGAAAACTGACGGACCGTCACCCCAATAATTGCTGATAAAAAGTTGACTAAGGCTGACATAATGGGCCAAATAACTAAAATAATTAACAAACATGGTTTCTACCTGGACATATTTTGTTTCAGATAGGACTGGTAGTGTAAAAAATGCTGAAAGGGATATAGAAAGAGCAGCAGAAATGATAAAAGATTTTATTGAAATAAAATATTTGGAGAGGTTTAATTTAAAGCGTTTAAATAAGAAATACAATGCCCAAACCAGTACTATTGGAGTAAATGTAAAGGCCATGGGATTATGTGACAGCAAGAGAAAGGAGAATGAGAGTGACAGGCCAATTATGTGTTTGAATTGATTTTTTTCGATAATTTTTTTAGTGAAATACAAAATTAAAGGAAAAAATACGGCAGCCCAGGCTTCATTGTATGCTCCCCGGACATATATATTGAGTGCATGATACGGTGTATAGGCAAAAATGATTGCAGAAATAAAACCACCAATATTTCCGAAAAGTGAGGAAGCCAAGATAAACATAGTAATAGGTGCCAATATAAATTGGATAGAAGCGATAATTTTGGCCGTATTCATAAAAGAGAAACCAAGTACTCTAAACATTTGGCCGACAATGTAGGGAAGAGGAGGATAAAAGTTAAATAAGGGGTAACCATAACCAAAGCCAAGGTTTGGCGTCCATCGGCAAGGAATTTGTCCATCAAGAAGGCAGTTTTCCATTTCAAGTTGACGAATCATCTGCATATCATCCTGCATATTGTAATAGTCGTTTGGGTGAGAAATAAAAAAGAAATAGGTTGGGATGGAGAAAATTATCACTAAAATCAGCCAAAAAGTTTTGTTATTTAGGTTAAGTTTGGCAAGCATTCTTTTATTTTACATTATAGAACTATGGAGCATGTTATTCTAAGTAAGAATGAAGGGTAGATTATACTTAACGGCTATTTTATTTTCATCAGCTATTTTGGCTTTATGGAGTGGATTAAGGTTTAAAAGTGATGATTATAGCTTTGTATCAATTAGTTTATGGTTTATGAGTATTGTGATTTGGGTGTTATTTTCTTATTTTGTCTTTTGGAAAAAAAGGATGGAAAAAAAGGCTATTTCGTTTGGCTATATATTAATAATATTTATTTTAGCTTTGATACCTAGATTGGTGTTGATAGAAAAAATACCAAATGGTGTTTGGACGGATGAAATTGAGATATCTGTGGCCGGTGCTAATTTCATTGACAAAATTAATAGGGGAAAAGTGGTTGTTCCTTTTAGCTCTGAGGCAACCGGGCATCCCAGCTTAAGTTTGATGATTGCTGGCAGCGGATTGAAGTTATTTGGTAATACAATAATA
>CAZFAI010000064.1:0-3057 GCA_964516555.1 uncultured Gammaproteobacteria bacterium | reverse complement strand
TTCCTGCACAGTCCTGAATATCGGCAGACCTTTGCCAATGACCTCAAGAAGATGCTGCCGCGGCTGCCTCTGGTCGATGATTTACGGGACTTCTGGGCATTCAGCAAGGCCGGGCGAAAATTGGCTGAATTGCATTTGGATTATGAAACGGTTCCAGCAGCCCCCGGCGTGATGGTGCTTTACAGTACCGGTAAAGAGGCGATCAATCAGGGTCTCAAAAATGGCAAGATGGACTATCTAAGCTACCGGGTCGAAAAGATGCGGTTCCCCAAAAAGGGCAAAAAGGACACGATTATCTATAACAGCCAGATTACCATTGAAAATATCCCGGCTAAGGCATACGAATATGTCGTCAACGGCAAGAGTGCGATTGAATGGGTGATGGAACGCTACCAGATCACCGTCCATAAAGACAGCGGCATCAAAAACGATCCTAATGATTGGGCCAAGAAAGTCGGCAATCCGAAGTATATTTTGGATTTGCTGTTGAGTGTAATCAATGTAAGTATTCAGACCGTCGATATTGTAAATGGGTTGCCAAAAGTAAAATTTGAATAGAAAAATATGTTATCTAAGGAAGTTTAATGGTCAAAAAATCTTCTAATAAGGAAAAACACAAAAAAAACATTCCTCTTTTTACCAAAGAAGCGAATATAAAAAGAGCTTTACGAAAGCATCTGAAAAATTTAGGGTTTACAAAAGATAAAACAGGGAATTTATGCCCCCCAAATTCAACGAAAGAATGTTTCAGGCAACTTCACGCAGCGCAACGCAAAGAAAAAATAGAGGCGAATTATAATCTTATAACTAAGTCTTGGCCGGAACTCAAAAAATACTTTGCCAATGGTAACGATATATACCCTGAAAAAATCACACCAAGGCTGGAATTGGTGTATTCTGATACTTGGCAATCCGAGTTATTTAGACTGGCTTCCCTTACATGGAGTGTACCAGTATCACAAGGTTACGGGAGAAGAATGCGTTTTCTCGTTTGGGATGACTCAAATACAAAATTGATAGGACTTTTTGCTCTCGGGGACCCCGTTTTTAATCTTGCTGTAAGAGATCAATGGATCGGCTGGAACACGGAGTTGCGAAAAGAAAAACTTGTAAATGTTCTGGATGCTTATGTTCTTGGCGCAATACCTCCTTATAATGACTTGTTAGGAGGTAAACTTGTTGCTTCTCTTATCAATAGTCTTGAAGTTAGGGACACTTTTCGAGTTCGCTACAAAAAAACTACAGGTATAATTTCACAAAAAAACAAAAATGCCGAACTATGTTTGATAACAACTACATCTGCCCTTGGCAAATCTTCAATTTATAATAGATTAAATTTGGCAGGCGAAAATATATTTAAATCTATAGGTTTTACTTCTGGATGGGGCCACTTCCATATCCCTGATAATCTTTTTAATAAAATGAGAGAATATTTAAACATTTCCGGGGATAGTTATACAAGCAATCATAAATTTGGTGATGGTCCGAATTGGAAGCTCAGGGCAGTTCGGAAGACACTAAGGCAAATCGGCATGAATCCAGATATTTTGAAGCATGGCATTGCAAGAGAGGTATTTGTTTGTCCATTAGCAAAAAATACTAAACAAATTCTTACGGGCAAGCAGGTAAGACCAAATTTTTCTGGGCTTAAAACAGTGTCTGAAATTTCTGAACTTGCTAAAAATAGGTGGATAGTCCCAAGATCGCAGCGCAAAGTTGATTACATGGGATGGGATAAAGAACTTCTCTATGATCTAATTAATGGTACGTTAAGGATTAAGGCTAAAAATACTTGTAAAGCTGTTGTCTGAGGAACAAAATGACACTTGCTGATTTTGATTTAAATAAACTGAAAGAAAAAATTCGGTCTGCCTATAAAGCTGATGATCCGATAATTGAAAAATTTAGAGAATATGCTCGCAGACTTAAAAATAATATCCGACCGATACGCCCGTATTCTGTTAATGCTGTGTCGTTTGTTTCCTCCGATGGTGGAGATAATCGATTAGTTTTCAACCCATCAATTGTTGAATTGGTAAGAGTAGTTGACTCGAGAGGAAATGAATGTGCCTTAGATGCGGTATCCAGTTCAACAAGTATACATGAAATGAAAGATCGTATCGACCTTAACAGCCCAAATTTAGTACGTCCATTGCAGAAGTTATGTAGTGACTTAGATAAAGGCATAGCCGACCTCTCTTACCTTCTTGGAGGTCTTGGGCAAGCAGGTAAATCAACAGGTGCTATGCGATGCTACCGTGATATTGTTGAGTGGGCTGTTTTATATGATTTAATTACAAATCCTTCTATTCAATGGGGCGGCGATACTATTCTTGTCAGAGATGGTTTGCTTAGAACAAAATCTTTTAAGAGAGAGGTGTTCCCTTTGATAGACAAGAAAATTCGAGAAGGAATTCAAAGTCATGCTGAAAGAAATGTACATTTATCCATTGTGGGTGTTGCCAAACAAAGCGCTGTTTTAAGCCGCCTTGCAGTAGCCTTAGAATTGGAGGCAGTATTTCACAAGCCTTTTCCGTGCTATGTTCAGGTCCCCGAAGACATTGAACAGGATTGCTATAATTTTGATTTAACCTGGTTTAACACATATGAAAGCTCTGAACCTGACCAGCATGGAAAATATCTTTATCAAGCGATGGGTAAAATGTTTCTTGCAAAATTTGGTGACAGACCGCTTGATCCAGTATGGCCGGTAGATATTTCTGAGTGGCAAGTAATACAAGCAGAAAAGATTTTAGGACAATTAACAATTGATGCTCAACAGGGATTTCCTATTCCGGACTATCCAATGTGTATTCAACGAGCACATGATCACGCCAAGATGACTGGTTTGGAAATACAGGTTTTACAGGATTTATTATTTAATGGAATTTGCGAAAAATTAACCCCTGAAGAAACAGAAAGACTTCTGAGGCTTAAGCATTTAGGGCAATCATTAGCAGCATTAAGATATAAGGAGGCATAAAAATATCACTACTGTCCGGTTGTGAACTTTCGCACTTTTGATTATTGATTATGCTGCCGTTGCTACGGCATTGA
>CAZFAI010000063.1:0-3143 GCA_964516555.1 uncultured Gammaproteobacteria bacterium | reverse complement strand
TATCTCCCGGCTCATCAGGTTCTATTGTTTTAAAAATTTTTATGCTTGTTTGAATCAGGCTGATATTATTCTTCAAATTGCTTTCAGGCTGGTATGTGGCAATTTTTGCCCGGACTATTGATTGAATTTCGTCAAAATTTTCAGCTGCCCAAGCCGACTTTACCAATCTCCATCCGGTGTCCAACTGCTTAATATTATCTTTAATTCTTAATTTAATTTCAAAATTACCACCTTGTTTTGATTTAACCGGTCCAATACTCCACTTAATTTTTTCATTTGTAACTTCCGGAACCAACCCGCTATTATCAGAAATATATTCCACATTTTCATCCGGGAAAATTTCAATAATAGCTTCATTTACATTATCGTGACCTTCATTCTGAAAACTTAGTAAATAAGTAACTTCTTCACCCGGTTTTGACTCGTTCTTTTCAGCTGTTAAGTTAATACTCAAATCAGGGTAGGCAAATATAATATTGCCACCCCAGCTTCCGATAATATTCACAATTCCAAAAAACCAATTGCTACCCCAAAAATTTACATTAGCAATATTCAAAATATTAACAAGCGAAGTGGCATTCCCGCTTATTATCTCAGCCGAACCTGAACCCTTTTCAATAGTGTTATTCCCGCTATTGGCAAAAGCAGCAATATCGTTATTGATAACCGCCTGGTTCTCCATATCTACTATGGCAAAATAATTTGGTCCTCCCTGGCTTACATCTCCTCCAAGCAAGAAATTTGCAACACCGCTTCCCGGTTCTACCGATCCCGGTTCGCTCCAGTTGTAAATGTTCCCCGTCCAGCCGCCGATTGTGTTAACTGCCAACATAAACAGATCACTCTCTCCTGCCAGGTTTACAAAATTATTGTTATTTGAAAGGGAAGTCGCATCTCCGCTGACAATAGTGGAATCACTAGCACCACCTATGGAATTAAAACCGCTGTTTGATTGAGCCTGAACTGAATTGTCTATGGTGCCGTTATTATTGCTGTCAACCAATCCGCCGACCAGCAAACCATTGTCGCTCTGAAATGAGGTAGGGGCAGGCAAAATAATATCCCCCAGAGTTGATCCGTCAATATTAATAACAGCTACGAAAAAATTGCTCCCTATCAGGGTTGTGTTTACCAGGTTGATTACATTGGCCAAAGCTACCGCATCGCCGCTGACAATCAAAGCTTGTCCGTCGTTGTTGTCAATCAGATTATCCCCGCTGTTGGCAATTACTGTAGCGCTGTTATTTACTTCAGCCACATTCTTCTTGCTGATAACAATAAAGTTAAAGTTTTCCTGCGCATTATAAATAGCATCGACCTGTGTACCTCCTTGCTGGTCCAAAACACCATCCCAAACATCTTTTAAATTAATATCTCCTACGTCACCACTAAAATTATTAAGTAAAAATATATTTAAATTACTGTTTATTAAGTTTGAGTTTATTAAATTAATTAAATTGGCATAGGCTATCGCTTCGCCGGTATCAATTACTGCTTCTGTATTTGTTTCTGTTGGTTCGCTGCTTATTTCATTACCACCAGTTGTTGAGGTCGATTGGCTTTGGTTGTCGACACTTACCTCGTTGGTAGTTTGGTATTCATCCTCAGGTTGGCTATCTTCTTGCTCTGTATCCCCGAGAGTCATTTCGCTTGATTCGGTTGCTTCAGCACCCATCTCCGTAATTTCATCAGTTAGAGCTACGGCCCCATCAGCACCTATTTCCTCCTCCACCTCTTCCACAGTCGCTTCCTCGGTGTTTTCGCTTATTTCTGCGATGTCCTCTGATTCCCCGATGGTCGTTTCTACTGCAATCTCGGCCGTCAACTCTTCACCGCTCGTCGCTCCAATCTCCTGAGCATAAATAATTGGCACTCCTACTTGGTTCAGTAATAAGCTGAATATACTAATACTTACAATTATTTTTTTTAATTTTCGATTTTTCATTTCTCTGCGGCCCGCCCGCTTTTTACGGACGGGCCATTTGGCTTATTCGGGTTTCTTATTAATCAAATAAACCCTCAAAACCGTTAACTCTCAGGTTAGTCAACACCCGTAGAGTACTTTTTGCTTCAGCATCTCCGGTTGAGATTTCCCTTGTTCCCCAAGTCGAAGCATTAGCTGTCGACATAATGGAATCCTCGACCTTAGCCTCTTCTTTCTGTTCGTTGTCTCCGGTGTTAGCAAACCCGCCTACCAGATTGTCAACGTATGCTCTGTTTTTTGTTCTGGTTGACTCACCAAAACAACATAGCAAACCGTTTGTCTCTTCCTCCGGACAACTACAGTCATCAAGGTTAGCAGCCACTGTTATGTAGGACGTAGCGGTTGCATTGCCGGTCGTAATGGTTTTATTTTCACCTCCGGCATTAGCTTCAGATCCGCAGGCTTCGTCAACTTCAGCTTCAGTTTCCTGCGAGTTGTAGCCCGTGTTAGCTTCAAGCTGAACCGTATTGTATACGGTTGCCTGATTTAAAGTTGAGCTCCGTCTTACAGGAAAAAAGTTAAAGGCTAGTGCTGGACTGGCTACCCCTAGCATTAAAACTGTTAAAGCAGTCATTGTTAGTAACTTTTTCATTAAATTTCTCACCTCCTGATTAATTAATAAATAATGGGTAAAATAAAAAATATTTATAGCTTGGCCGTTTTCTTACTGATTAGCATTCTTAATAACTAATTATTAGTCTTAAAAGTAATAAAAAAATCAAAATAAAGTAATAAATAAGTAATAATAAACACTCATTATTAAATATTTTTGTCTCTGTTAAAATTAAGCGATGACAGAAACAGTAAAGTTAGCCGGACCAGCCGGATCAGGAATTAAATCAAGTGGACAAATACTTGCCAAATGCTTGATATCTCACGGGCTTAATGTGATTGACTATAATGAATACCCCTCGTTGGTACGTGGTGGCCACAATACCTATCAATGCAGTTTTTCTGGCAAGCAAATATTCTCCATTCACCAAAAAGTCGACTACTTTTTTTCCGTCAAACCGGGTCACTGGCAACAACACCTGGATGAAATTCACCCCAAATCACTAATATTTTCAGACGAAAAAGATGCTAATTTAAAAGCCGGTACATTTCTTAATTTGCCACTCAGCGATCTTTCCAAAGAAGCCGGCAGTGTTTTGACAACAAA
>CAZFAI010000062.1:0-3228 GCA_964516555.1 uncultured Gammaproteobacteria bacterium | reverse complement strand
CTGCCGTTCTCTTACCCCAAGATAAAGCGCATGACAGGAGCCGCCCCACGTGATTATGCCGCTTTCTTTGCTTCGCAATTTAATTTCTCTGAACTAAAATAACGGATCATCGATTCTCTCCGCACACCGTATTTTTTAGCCATGACCGGCAGGCATTTCAAAATTGCATGGTAATTGTCCGCCGCCTCGGTGGTCATTACTGAACGCTCTCCATGATAATTAAAAACTACCTCATATTTATTCATTGGAATCACCATAATTTATTGGTTTATAATCGCGTGCCATGTCTGAAAACTTCTGGTATTTATCGCTAAACACGCACTTGATTGTTGTGATCTGCCCGTTTCTGTTTTTCCCAATTCCTATTTCTGCCGTTCCCTTTTCCGGATTTTCTTCTGATTTGTTATAAATTTCATCACGATAGATAAGCAGGATTGTGTCGGCATCCTGTTCAATGGCGCCAGATTCCCTCAAATCACTCATAGTTGGGCGTTTGTCCGGTCGCTTTTCCAATTCCCTGTTGAGCTGTGACACGCCGATAACAGCTATATTTAATTCCCGGGCAATGCTTTTCAGCGTGGAACTTATTTCAGATACTTCCTGTTCTCGACTCCGGCCCCGAACTGACGGTTGCATAAGCTGAATATAATCCAATACCAGCAGTTTAATGTCATAATCGGCTTTTGCTTTTCGCGCCCTGATTCTTAATTCCTGCGGTGTGATCATCGGGGAATCATCAAAGTAAATTCTTGACCCTGATACTCTCTGGCTTGCGTCAACCAATTTGGGCCAGTCTGTATGATTGACAAACCCTTTTCTTAAATTCCTGTTTTCAATTCTGGTCATGGAAGATAACATTCTGGTCATCAACGCTTCATTCGGCATTTCGATTGAAAAAATCAGGCTCGCATTCCCACGCATTCCGGCGTAATGCGCGATATTATCTGCCAAAACCGTTTTACCCATGCCAGGCCGCCCGGCGATAATAGTTAAATCCCCTTCATGTAGTCCGCCGGTAACTTCGTCAAGGTCAGTCAGTCCTGTGGATAATCCAACTAATCCGCCTTTTTTATTTCTGGTTTCTATTTGCTCAAAAGTAGTCCTGGCAACCTCTTTCGCGGATTTAATTGTTTCACCGTTGGAAATTACGTTGATTGCCATGACTGACTTTTGTGATTTTTCAATAATGTCTTTGAGGTCGTCTGAGCTATAAGCAAGCTCTGTTATCTGGTAGGCGCTGTCTAATAACTTTCTTCTTAGGCTGTTTTCCTTAACGATTTTTGCGTAATGAATTATATTTGCGGCGGACGGAATATTATCAACAAGATCACTTAAATAAACTTTCCCACCGATATTTTTCAGTTCTTCCGGCGTGAACAGTCCAGCCAACGTAATAAAATCAATCGCCGTTGTTTTGTAATTTTTTATAATCGCTTTAAAAATTCTTTTATGTGATTCAAGATAAAAATCTTCAAAGCCTATTATATCTTCAATTAAATTAATGGTTTGGTTATCCATCAACATCGAACCAATCACGCATTGCTCAGATTCTACGTTATAGGGCGGCTGTCGCATTTTCGCACCTCCCGCTACAAATTCCGTTTTCATCAACATCAGATTTTAGGCGTCGCGCCCCGCATTTTTTACACCACGTGAAATCGTCTTTGATAACCCTTGCCGCTGGTACGGCTTTGTCAAAATCATTTTTTTCCCACGTTCTCACAACGGCTTTCCAGTCTTTAATTTTTTGACCACCTTTTAACTTCCAGTCTCTCGCTATTTGGTAATCAAGAAAGTATTGCGCGTTAATTTTGTTTTTTCTTTCCAGACAATAATCTGAAATTTCTTGGATGGTGGGAATTTGAAAAATTCCCCTATTCTCTTTATTCTTTATTCTTTTATCTTTATTCTTTATTCTTATTGCTTGGAAAGTTTCTTCTTTGTCGCTTGGAAGTTTCTTGGAAGTTCCTTGCAAGTTATCCGATGTGTAATTATCTAAGAGTTTCTTAAATTTAGGAATAAATATAATAACTTGGTCATTATTAAAATTTATTTCCCATTGGCTTTCTTTGTCGGGATTTTGTGATATTTTTTTGAAAATCTTTTGCAGTTTTGAAGTGGAAAGTAAGAGCTTGTCGCGTAAGTATCGAGTTTTGACGGAGAGTTCGTAGCGTTCTGACGGCACGAAGTTGTCAGCATAAATCTCTAATGTGCCAAAAAATACCAGATATGCATCGGCTCCAAACTCGTACATTAACTCTCTGATAAATGGGTTATCAATACTTTTTGACAAATGTTTATACCATTTCATTTTTTTTCACTTCCGTAGTGTCCGATTGTTTTAAGCGGCAGGGCGGCTCGGAATGCCGCCTTTTCAGCCCTAGAAGCCTAGCCGCAAGTTTTAATATTTCCAGTCCATCCCCATTCTTCCGGTGTTTTATCTCGTTTGGACTGATTACATTTTCTACAAGAACAGACCAAGTTTGATTCAGTATCTTCTCCGCCGCGTGAGCGCGGAAAAACATGATCTGCTTCAAATGGGCCATTTTTATCACCACAATAAACGCATTGATAGTTATCTCTTTTAAAAACAACCATTCTCAATCTGCGCCAATAATTTGGTAATTCAGAAAAACAAGATTGATCTATTTTAGCCCATCGGCTAATATCAATTATTTTTATAAACATAATTTTATCCAACTAATCATACATCACCTATTGCGGGAACTTCCCGCCCTGTAATTTTTTCCGCGAATCGCTACTTCTTTTTTTATAAACAAATTCCTTTTTCACGTACCGGCCGCATTGCAGGCATTTACCGTCTGATAAAATATTTCCGTTGCATCTTGGACAGTTCATTTAATTACCCTATAAATCCTTTAATTTCCCCGCGTATAATTTCTTAAAATATTCCAATTCAACTTTAAGATTTATTTTCCAGTTTTCTTTAAAAAATTGATTGTTTTTTACTACATGATTTTTCCTATTCGTTAGTTCTTCTAGCCAACCAGCCGGACGCTTTCCCGATGAAATCCATTTCTCTTTGAAATCGGGGTCAAGGTGCGCGGCTTCATTTCCATTGGTATGGTGAATATGACAAAGACAAATTCCGTTCAGAGGGTCATATCTGACTGACTGATTTTTCTTATTAAAGTAGTGGTGAGGATGTAATTGAGTCGCATTAACTACGCACCCGGGATATTCACATCTATTTCCGGCGCGAGTTAA
>CAZFAI010000061.1:0-3543 GCA_964516555.1 uncultured Gammaproteobacteria bacterium | reverse complement strand
CTAATGATTGCATTATTCATTATCTCCTATTCAGTTAATCAAAAATGCTAGCCATTGCAACGGATGTTCGCCAAGAACAAAACTCTTTCCACTCTGCATCCGTTCCAAGCCAATATCCACCCATCATGTCACTACAAATCGGATATCCTTTTTTTCGTAATCGATGAATTGTTCGTCTATTCCATCGATCACTTGTTTGAAATTGTTGACAAAGTGCCTGCCTAGAAATTCGGGATCGATTTGTAATATTTGTTGAAAAAGCGCCATAAAAAGTTCGATTAGCGACGGAAGTTAAAACGTCAAGAATACTTTGCTCTCTCTTTGTAAGACGGTCCTCTTTCATAATCATTCCTCCTGCTAATCTTCTTTTAATGCCTTCCTAAAAAAATCTTGAAGCTCCTTCGCAAACTCCTGATCAGACGCATCCTCGTCTGGTAACTCATCCTGATTATTGTGAGTTGTTATCAAATTAATATAATGAAAAAGCAATTTTAATAGTCCATCCCCAATCTCTTTTCCAGTGCCCTGAAACATAAACTCTGATGCCCCATCTTCGAGCTGCTCATATAATATTTTAACTTTTGCCATTCAAATCATCCTCCAAATACTGCTGAAATTGATTAAAAAGTTTCTCATCTATTATATAGAAATTTTCGTTGTTGCTTAAACCGCCGAAGTTAAAGGCCAAGGCAGAAAAAGGACATCTTAGTGCGAAGGCTTCTTCCTTTATTTTTTGTAACCACTCTTTTTTTATGCTAAAAGATTCTTTCTCGGTTGTAGCTGTTTTGCACTCAATTAAAAACAGATCATTTCTAACATCTCCCTTTTGAAAAGCGGTTGCACCACTGTTTGGCTGCTTTTTGCCACCAACCTTTTTTGCTACCTGTTTTTCCTGTTTGTTACTGAATTGTTTGTTGTTCACTTGTTATCCTCCGCTAAATCATCGGGAATCTATCCGCTATACGATTCCATATTTTTATTGCTTGGTCATGGCTATCTGCTGTGTACATAACCAGCGTTCCGCAATTCTAACACTCTACTCTGTATGTCTTGTTCTCATCATATCCTACCCAACATCTTCCGTAACAATATACGCCATGTCTTTTTACTTTTATTTCGTCACTTGTTTCTTTACCTCTTGAGGGCAATTCCTCATATCTTAAAATTAATCTTCCATCTCTTTTATTAAATTTCATAGGGCATTACCATCCTTGTCTGTAATCATTACCATCGCATTTAATTTTTTCATTTCTTCATCTAGTTTTTTTTGTTTTGATTTGGACATATAACTGATATAGTATCTCTGGTTAAGCGTAAAAGTGCCTTTTCCAGTGTTTTTGTGTACGCTAAACAATCTTCCTCCGGTGTAGTTTTCGCACCAACGCCACGTCAAAAATGTGTCTGATTCATCAGGGTAGAATTTCTTTGCCATTATTTTAATTCCTCCCATTTCTCCAAAGCACTTTTGATAACCCAACCTGTCCATCTTTTCTCGGTCATTAACTTGCGGTTAGTTTCTTCAACCGCCTTTTTAAGTTCTTCTTTTGACTCAAATGGGTTAACATAGTTGTGTCCACCACACTCTGGACCAATCCCAAAATATTGACTTACTGGGTTTGTTAATGCTCTGCCACAGCACATGCAAACCTTGGTGATCTCTTCTGTTATCTGACCCCAAAGCTCCATTTGATACATCCCAGGAGTCTCTTTGAGGATCTTGCCAACCATTGTTCTCAGTGGCATTGGAATATCATTATTCCACTTTGTATGAAAAGGAAAGTCTGGCGAACTCGGTTTTGTCATATATTGACGAACCTTTATTTTATAGATTCGCTCATCAACAGAATTAATGCTTTTGTTTTCCTTGACAGGAACGCCAGAACCTTTATCATGATTCAAAACGATCGTCAAGTTTTTTGCTCCTGATGAATAGGCAGAAAGCACTTCTTCAATCGAAGAAAAAGCTTTTCCGTTAACCAGAACCGATCCTGATATGTTTGCTTTTGCTAAAAGGTCTAACATGATGCTACCTCCATTATTGAAATGTTCCGCGGCACTCGATCTTGCTCACTTTATCTTTCCTTTAGCCTACCTGCTTTCTATTATTGAATTCCCATTCTGCGAAAATGTTCCAATCGACCTCACCCTTATACATCTTGATCACCTTGTAACCGTTTGCTCTCAGTTCTTCGGCGAACTCTTTTTGATTCAGATCATCAGTGAACCTTTTTGTTTGACTCCCGAACCTAACAAATGCTGTCGTCATGATATCGTCCTCCTATCTCTCTCACATCTTTATTATAATCTATTCATTATAATAAGTCAACCATTTGGATAAAAAAAGAAGCCTTTCAACTTCTTTTTCGTTACTGAATTCTTTGTATGCAGTGCCTTATATCCTCCTCTACTTGATCTCCATCACTTCTCCGGTTTGGATGCATTCAATAAATCCGTGATGATATTCATCTAACACCATCATTGCTACTTCGTATGAATAACCATATTCTTCTGCCAGAATCTTATTTCCGGCGGACGTTTCTATGTGAACCGAGTAGGTATAGCGCGAAGGTTTCCCTCCAATCGCTCCAATAAAAAGATTATTGATCTCCTTCTTATCTTCCATGTCTATATTCTCTGAATGTCGATCATAGTAACGCTATAACCGAGCTTATCAGCAGCTATCGTCGCATTAAAATGGTCGTCGGCTTCAATCTCGTCTACTTTTATTCCTCTAAAAACAATTGCCCACCTAGTCATCTTATTTTCCTCCTATAGTGCTTTGAGTTGGGACCTATCTCCCACACCTTTATTATAATCTATTCATTATAATAAGTCAACCCTCCTTTTTTGTTTTTTTAACATATCTCTTGACTCGATCAATAATAACTTCGCTATCAATATCACAGAGCATCCCGCACCAATCAGATCGAAAAAATCTCTCACACTCTCTGATTAGCTTCGGTGAGCCATCTAATAAACCCTTTCTGTAGTCTTGAAGCGCAGTGGCAACAATACTACTCGCCAGTCTTGAATAACAATAAATCTCAACCTGGCTTAACATCAGAATCACCCCCCAAACACTTTTTCCACTGCTTTACGAAGTGTAGCAAAGAAACTTTCGTTTTGCTGAAGAAACTCAATAACTGATGTTTTCCCATGAAATTTTAAAACTTCGTTCTCGCTATTAGAAAGAATTTCACCGTTTTCATCAACAAAGGTAAACCAACTTCCCGCTTGCTGAATTAATGCAAATCGAATAGCCATGTCAAAGACATCTGAAAATAGATCAATTCCCGAATTATAGCGCAAGGTATAGAATCCGGTTCTTCTATCTGGTTTGCATACCTTTGTTTTGGTCACGCTAATTAAAACCAAATTGCCAGCCGGCGTTTCTGATGATCTTTTGATCTCATTTCCTTCATCATCAATAAAAGATCCTTTCTGAAAGAGAAGTCGAACTGAGCAGTTATGTTTCCATGCTTTTCCACCAATCATAATCTATCCTCCATATAATAAATTCAAATCTTCACGCATCTAATTAAT
>CAZFAI010000060.1:1538-3545 GCA_964516555.1 uncultured Gammaproteobacteria bacterium | reverse complement strand
CTTTTTTATCTCGCTGTTGGCGACAATGCCGTTATCTACGGTAATAAGCAAATCGTAATTACAGTTGTTTTGTTTTTGAAACTTATCGTATGAACTAAAGCGGACACCGTAACCGTCATCCTGACGGTCAGGGATAAAAGGGGTAACATCCGCACTAAGTGACTTTAGAGTACGCCACAGTATTGCTGTTGAGGTGATACCGTCGACATCATAATCTCCATAGATAAGAATTTTTTCATTACGGGAGATGGCTTTTTTTATTCTTTTGACAGCCCTGGTCAACTGAGTTGACGAAACCCCAAAATCTTTTGGCGTAAATTTTAGCGGTGAAGGGGGAGACAAGAAGTAATTAATTTCGTCAGAGTTTATTCCTCTATTTATTGCAATTAATTCCTGGATTTTTTTTGCAGTAAAGGAAGAATCGATGATTTCTTCCGATTTAAGTAGTATTGTTGATTGAGACATTGGTAAAATTATTGAATTTTTAGGAGACTTTGTTATACTTTTGTGGGTTGCAATGAAATTGCCTGACAGTGCATCCTGATTAACTAGTTAATAATAAGGCAAAAAGGAGTTCTTTTAAAGAAAGAAGATGGCAAAAAGACTATTTGTAGGAAATTTACCCTTTGCCATGACCGATGAGGAACTGTCTGGAGTTTTCGCTCCTTACGGCACAATCGTGTCAGCAAACATTGTTAAAGATAAATACTCACAAAGAAGCAAAGGCTTCGGATTTGTGGAGTATGAAACTGAAGAAGCAGCCGCTGAAGCTTTAAAAGCTTTGGATGGCTCGGATCAAGGAGGGAGAAACATCGCCGTTAAAGAGGCACTTCCCCGACCTGAACAACAAGCTTAATAAGGTTTTAGAAAAACCCCCGGTAATAATCGGGGGTTTTTTGGTTTAAAATACAGATATGAAAATTACTTATAAGCTGCCGCAAAAAGTTAAGAAAGTAGCCGAAACTTTTGTAGATAACAAGGCCTCGATATATATCGTCGGAGGAGCCAGCAGAGATTTAATTCTGGGACGTGAGGTGGCGGATTGGGATTTTACTACCAATTTAACACCCGAAGAAATGAAGAAGCTGTTCCCGAAGAACAGTTTTTATGAAAACGCATTCGGAACTTTCAGTATTGTAGTGGGAGGTGAGGTGTTTGAGGTGACAACTTTCCGGACCGAAAGGGGCTACTCGGATTCCAGGCATCCTGACGAGATTAAATGGGGAGAAACTTTAGAAGAAGATTTGGAAAGAAGAGACTTTACTATCAATGCGATAGCGATGGAAATTGGAAAGGAAGACGGTGGAGTGGCTGTTGTTAATTTGATTGACATTTACGGAGGAAGGGAAGATTTGAAGAATAAAATTATTAAGGCTGTGGGTAACCCTGATGAAAGATTTAAAGAAGATGCTTTGAGGATGATGAGGGCGGTAAGGCTAGCGAGCCAATTGGGGTTTGGGATAGAAAAAGATACCAGAGAGTCGATTGTTGAAAATGCCGGCTTGATTAACCGGGTGGCAGGAGAAAGAATCAGGGATGAGTTGTTTAAAATACTGCTGAGTCCGGTTCCGGGAAACGGCGTGGAGATGTTGAGGGAGACGGGACTTTTGGAGGAAATTATTCCAGAACTTTTGGAGGGTGTTGACATGGCTCAAAAAGGTCATCATATTTATGATGTTTGGCAGCATAGTATCGAAGCTTTGAATAATTGTGAAAGTAACAATCCGGTTACCAGACTGGCGTGCCTTCTTCATGATGTGGGTAAACCGGTGGTAGCTAAGGGAAGCGGTGAAGAGAGAACTTTTCATAACCATGAAGTGGTAGGCTCCAGAATCGCGGTCAAGATTGGTAAAAGGTTAAGACTATCCAACAAACAATTAGATTTGTTGTTTAAATTAGTCAGGTGGCACATGTTTACCACTGAAAAAACACAAACTGATAAGGCGGTAAAAAGATTTATCCGAAGAGTTACTCCCGAATATATAGACGAAATGATTGCCATGAGAA
>CAZFAI010000060.1:0-1528 GCA_964516555.1 uncultured Gammaproteobacteria bacterium | reverse complement strand
TCGGTAGCGGGGCAAATGAAACCAGTTGGAGATGGGAATTATTTAAAAAGAGAATTGTAGAGGTTCAAAAACAACCATTTACGATAAAGGACTTAAAAGTAAGTGGTAACGATGTTATGGAGATGTTAGACTTAAGACCCGGACCAAGAGTCGGAGAGATACTGCAAAAGTTGTTTGATGAAGTTGAAGAAAATCCACAACTGAATGAACGCGAAATATTGTTGGAGAAAATTAAAAAATTATGATTTACAAAACATTAGGAAAGGCAAAAAATAAAGTTTCAATTTTGGGATTAGGGGCGATGAGATTGCCTTTGATTGAAGGTGAGAATCGAGAGATTGATGAAGTAAAAGCTATTGAAATGATTCGGTATGCTCTGGACAACGGTGTAAATTATGTTGATACCGCCTGGCCCTACCATGAGGGACAAAGTGAAATTGTTGTCGGCAAAGCATTAGCTGATGGCTATCGGAAAAAGACCTATTTGGCAACAAAACTGCCTACCTGGTTAGTTAGTAGCAAGGAAGATTTTGATTCTATTTTAAACCAACAGTTAGTTAAGCTGAACACGGGCAAAATTGACTATTACCTGCTGCATTCTTTAAACAAAGAAAAGTGGGAGAAAATGAAGGAGTTTGGGGCTCTGGAATGGGCAGAAAATAAGATTAAAGAGGGAGTTATTGGGGAAATCGGCTTTTCTTTTCACGATGAATACGGCATTTTTGAGGAAATTATTAAGGCTTATGACTGGGGATTTTGCCAGATTCAATATAATTATCTTGATACTAATTTTCAGGCCGGAGAGAAGGGTTTGAAGTTGGCTGCAGACAGAGGTGTACCGGTAGTAGTAATGGAGCCGCTTCGCGGTGGTAAGTTGGTTAAAGCACCGGATGAAGTAACGTCTATCTTTGAAAAAGCAGAAAAGAAGAGAGGGTTAGTTGAGTGGGCCTTGGATTGGTTGTGGAGTCAGGACGATGTGACGGTTGCACTAAGCGGTATGAGTAGCCTGGAACAGGTTAAAGAAAATATTGAATATGCCAGCCGGGCAAGTGTCAATAAATTAAACCCAGAAGAGATGGAATTGGTGGCTCAAGTAGCCGGTAGAATCAACGAACTGTCCCCGATCCCCTGTACCAGATGCCGGTATTGTATGCCCTGTGCGATGGGAGTAAATATCCCCCGGATTTTTGAAATTTATAACGAAGGGGTGTTATTTAAAAATATGAACGAAGCAAAAGATAAATATCACAAACTAAAGGATAACGAAAAAGTTTCAAACTGCATCCAATGTAAAAAATGCGAAAGAGCATGTCCTCAGAATATTGATATTACAAAGTGGCTACAAACAATTGAACAAGAGTTGGGGTAAGCTACTTCTTCCTACGCTTGAGTATCAGAATTAATGGGATAGCTACTCCAGTGGAAGAATAAGTCCCCAGTACAGTGCCAAGGAGTAGGGCCAGGGCAAACCAGCGAGTAATTTCTCCGCCCAAGATAGCCAGGGCAAATAACATAAATATTATGGTCA
>CAZFAI010000059.1:0-3603 GCA_964516555.1 uncultured Gammaproteobacteria bacterium | reverse complement strand
GAGTACTTTTCTTTCTAACCAAATACAAATCCGATTTACCGTTTCCTTCACTATGCGCCTCTTTGTTTTTGTCTTCCGTCTTGACTTTCTGCAAAATTTCTTTTTCTCTTGATCCGGTCCGATATATTGTTATACCTTTAGTCCCCAAGCTATAGGCTTGAAGATAAGCTTGTCTGACATCTTCCACGCTGGCTTCTTTAGGGAAATTTATGGTTTTCGAAACCGCATTGTCAACCTGTTCCTGAAAAGCCGCCTGAACCTTAATATGCCACTCGGGAGCAATCTCCAAAGCAGTCCGGAAAGTTTCTTTAATATCATCAGGAATTTCCTCCAATCCACCCAACACTCCTCCGTTTTTCACAATTTTTTCTATTAAAGCATCATTGTAAAGATCTCTCTTTTTTAAAACTTCCACCAGTATCGGATTGACATGATACAAAACTTTCCCCTCTACTGTATTCTTCTGGTAAGCCAGCGAAAACACCGGTTCTATTCCGCTGCTAGCATCAGCAATCATACTAATAGTCCCCGTTGGGGCAATCGTCGTTAGAGCCATATTCCGTGGTCGGTAGTCGGTATTGGCAAACACACTGTCCTCCCAAGCCAGGAAAACACCTCTTTGCTTGCCCAATTCAATCGTCGCTTCTTTTGCCTTCTCGTTAATAAATCCCATTACCTTTCCGGCCCATTCCAATCCTGTCTCCGAGTCATATCTTACCTGAAGTTTAAACAGCATATCTGCAAAACCCATCACCCCTAATCCGATTCTTCTGAATTTCTTAACCGTTTCGGTAATTTTTTGGACCGGGAATTCATTTAGCTCAACTACATTATCCAAAAAATGAACTGCCTTTTTGACCGCATCCTCCAAACCAACCCAATCATACTCCCCTTTCTCTCCCACAAATGGAGCCACGTTTATACTCCCCAAATTACAGGCATCGTAGGGTAACAAAGGCTGCTCACCGCATGGATTTGTTGCCTCAATTTTCCCCAGTTTAATTACCGGATTTGACCTCTCGTTGTTCATCCTGTCAATAAACACCAATCCCGGATCACCATACTGCCAAGCCAACCTAGTAATTAAATTAAACACTTTATAGGAATTTAACCTCATAGTCACTTGATTAGTCCTGGGATTAATCAGTTCATATCCTTCACCCTCACTCTTGGCTTCCGCCCATTCATAAAGTTTCGCCACACCCTCCTCTACCTGTCTTAGCCTCATATCTACGTCTCTATTCTGTTCCGCTTCTCGAATAAACTCTACCGTTTCTTCCGGTATCGAGTCATCGTCTGCATACTTTTTGTCGCTCTCGATTTTGTCCATAAAATCATTGGTAATCGCCAATGATATATTGAAATTAGTCAGGCTGTATTCATCGAGTTTAACTACTGCAAACCTCAACACGTCCGGATGATCAACAGACAACATCCCCATATTAGCCCCTCTCCGTACTCCTCCTTGTTTTATTTGAGATGTCACATCATTATAAGCTTGCATAAAAGACACCGGACCTACCGTTGTCCCTCCACTGGTCTTTATGTAATCTCCATATGGTCTTAATCTCGAAAACGAAAATCCTGTTCCTCCACCGCTTTTATGGATCATTGCCATATCTGACATAGTTTGTAGTATTGATTGCATTGAGTCTTCAATCGGCAGCACAAAACAGGCTGACATTTGCTGATGCGTCTTTCCTGCATTAACTAGGCATGGAGTATTCGGGAAAAACCGTTGAGAAGCCATCAAACCAAAAAAATCTTTTGTCAAATTTTTTACATCCTCATCGCTTTTTCCAAAAAGCTTGTCGGCCTTAGCAATATTGCTGGCAACCCGAAAAAATATATCTTTTACTTTTTCTGTCGCTTTTCCCTCCTCGTCCTTCATGGCATATCTCGTTTCGGCAATATATCTGGCATTGTCTGAAATTTTAACTTCCGGCAGATTTTCTTCAATTTTTTCCTTATTTGAAAGAATTCGAATATCAGTCATTTTTATTTTTATATTCAACAATTAAATTCTTAAAATCTTCAATTGACTTTATGTCCAAATACACTGTTGCAAACCGAATATAAGCTACCGGATCAATTCCCTTTAACTTACTCATTACCATCAATCCGATCTCCCGGCTTGGAATCTCTACCTTCTCCCAATTCAATAGCTTTTTCTCAATTTCATCAATCATTCTCATTTTTTCCTCGGTTGGTAACTTCCAACAAGCCTTATCAAAACATCTCCCCAACTTCTCCCTCGAATAATCCTCAACTCTCCCATCCTTTTTAACCACCTTCAATTCAATATTCCCCACCTTTTCATAGGTAGTAAACCTTTTGTTGCATTTCAAACACTCTCTTCTCCGCCTCGTCGCTTTTCCCTCCTGAGCATCCCTACTTTCCAAAACGTTTGATTCATCAAAACCACAATAAGGACATAACATAGGCTTTATTTGTTAAATTTTAAACAACCACTAATCATAGCGGATGATTGTCATGATAAACCCTACCTCTAGCGTTGGTCAACTAGAAATTAATGAGCAAAAATATTAACAAATATATCATTTCCCTTTTTTTATAATTTTTGTAATCCTAAGGTATAATATCCTCATGCAAAAAATTATTCGTTTTTACAATGAAGTCAAAGCCGAATTCAAAAACATCACCTGGCCCAAAAAAGATACTTTAATTCAGCTCTCAATTGTGGTAATATCTATCTCGGTCTTAACTTCCCTAATCTTAGGAGGTTTCGATTACTTATTTACAAATTCTGTTGCTCTTTTAGGTAGGCTAAATCAAGCTCAACCACAAATGGAAACACAACCGGAAACTATTCTTGAAGAAGATTTTTCGGTAGAAAGTCCGCAAGATTCAACTCAGTCATCAGAAATTAATAATTAACATGCCTAATACATCCAGTAAAACCAAGAAAAAGGAATTTTTGTTCAAGCTCTCTCAAAAAGAGCCGGGTATCGATGCTGGCTGGTACGTCATCAACACCTACTCCGGCCATGAATATAAAGTCATAGATGCTCTCAAAACCCGTATCAAAACCATGAACTTGGAAGATCAGATTTTCCAAGCCATTGTCCCCATTCAAAGCAAAATGGTTATCCGCCGGGGTCAAAAAGTTAAAACCCAAGAGAAAACCTTTCCCGGTTACGTATTAGTTCAAATGGTTCTGTCTGACGATTCCTGGGTTACTGTCAGAACTACTCAGGGCGTCACTGGATTTGTCGGTATCGGCAATCAACCCTCTCCTATCTCTCAAAAGGAAGTTGACAATATCATTAAAGGTATTGAGGAAGAAAAACCCAAATATCAAACTCCTTTTGCCATCGGTGATGTCGTCAAAATTACCAGTGGTCCATTTGCCGATTTCATTGGAACTATTGACTCAATCGATCAGGAAAAAGGCAAAATCCGCTGTCTAGTCTCCTTTTTTGAGCGGGAAACTCCAGTAGAACTCGACTTCTTACAAGTTACTAAAGAATTATAAACATGCCAAAAAAAATTAAAACCATTGTTAAATTGACCCTTGCTGCCGGTTCTGCCAACCCGGCTCCTCCCGTTGGTACCGCCCTTGGACCTCATGGTATCAAAATC
>CAZFAI010000058.1:2385-3659 GCA_964516555.1 uncultured Gammaproteobacteria bacterium | reverse complement strand
GTTAGCTTTGAATATTCCTAACCCTATTAGACGGCCTATTACGTTCCAAAGACCATAAGAGGAAGTCAGAAAAACTAAATTTTTATTAATCTAGGTTTCAGGTATTTGTTATTTAACATCCTAGTAATATTGAAATAAGTTATTATACTGCTGGGTTGATACCAGCAATATAGTCCAGGCATCTACATTATAGGACTAAAATCTGGTTTCGTGGTTGCTTAGTTGATCAAGTACCACCTTTTGGTCTTTTAACTAATTAAATTAGCATATTAAAGTCTAAGGGCGCGAGGAAGAGGTTGCTGTCGTCCATTCATTAAGAAGGCTTGACATTTATGCCGAATAACAGATCGATGGATACAGAAAATGGCGCCATTAAGCTTGTTATCTACCCAACCCTGATTAAGGCGTTGAATACAGACATCAATGCCTTTTTCGAGATTAGAACAACAGTCATAAATGATCGACGTGGTAGCGTGTCCCTTGATCAATATCGTAATAGCGCATTAACTGCGAATGATAGGCTCCGGATCTTTATTATTAAAGATCAAGACAGCTACATTGAAGTTTTATTGCCACCATCTGTTGAATCCAGATTGTTAGATTACTTTAGGCAAGGTCCACCTTCGAACCCTTTTGACTGTAACGGCTTTGTCCATTATATAAATGAGGTACCATTTAAATTTTGTTCATTTGACTTTAACAGATGGAAGCTCTTGCCGTTTAGTGGTGATCACTCCGTAAAGCCTGGGCAGGCGATATTAATAGGAGATAGTGTGCCAGGAACAGTGAAGAATGGCATGCCGGTTTTCAAGAGTTCGAATCATTTGGCAATCTATTTGTCGGATACTTTGTACTTGTCAAAGTTTGGGACAACGGAGGGTCTGATAGTAGCTGATCTTGCTTCGATGCAAAGGGGGTTCGGTGGAGATGCTGTCTGGGCCCTGGAGAAGATCGGCTAGCTTAATTCGTATTCTTTAATTTTATAGAGCAAAGCTCGGTGACTAATTTCAAGGATTTTTGCCGCATGGGTTCGGTTTCCGGAAGTTTTTTCTAGTGCCTGTAAAATAAGTTTTATTTCAAGCTCGCGGCTTCTTTGCTTAATTGAGAGGCAATCGCTACTAATTTGAGAAGGAAGATTGATCGCTTTATTGGCTCCAGTATTGGATCTGACATGCTCTGCCAGATCCTCTATGGTGATTGAAGGGCCCTCCGATAGGACTAAGGCCCGTTCTATACAGTTCTCAAGTTCGCGTACATTGCCTCGCCATTCATGC
>CAZFAI010000058.1:0-2375 GCA_964516555.1 uncultured Gammaproteobacteria bacterium | reverse complement strand
GTTTTTAAGACATTCGATAACCTCTGGTTCAATATCTTTAGCATTGATAGACAGCAGCTTGCTGTGTTTTTTTACGAAATGTTTCACTAAAATGGGAATATCTTCCGGGCGATTTCGTAGAGGGGGAATCGGTATTGTTATAACATTTAGGCGGTAGTATAGGTCGTCTCTAAATCGGCCATTGCTGACGTCTTCTTCGAGATCTCGCAAGGTTGCTGCAATAACTCGTACATCGATGTTGATCAATTGATCGTCGCCGACGCGACGAATCTGCTTTTCCTGGAGGGCGCGCAATAGTTTCACTTGCAAGTGCACGGGAAGTTCGCCAATTTCATCTAAGAATATTGTTCCCCCATCAGCCTCTTCAAATAAGCCGATCTTATCCCTAATAGCATCCGTAAAGGCTCCTTTTTTGTGCCCAAAAAGTTCAGATTCGATCAGCAACTCTGGTATAGCTCCGCAGTTTATAGCTACAAATGGGTGACCCTTTCGTGGAGAATTTTGATGAATGGCTCGTGCGAGCAGTTCCTTGCCCGTTCCTGATTCTCCCACTATTAGTATAGTGGTGTTAAAATTAACCAATCGCTCCACGGTGTTGAATACCTCAAGCATCACTGCGCTTTCTGCTACAATGGTTTTGCTAATGGAACCAACACAGGTTATCTTCCTTTTTTGTTGCTGTGATGTTCCTTCAGTGGTAAGTAACGTTTTATTGTTGCGCCGTAGCAACGTTTTACGGACAGTGAACATTAGATCTTCGGGCATGAAGGGTTTGGCAATGAAATCATCCGCCCCTGCTCTAATCGCTTCTAGAATTTCTGTGGTTTTCCCGAGTCCTGATGTAATGATAATGGCCGAATTTGCGGCCAACTTCTTGCACTTCTCTATGAAGGCAACTCCCGAAGCGTCTGGCAGCAGAAAATCAGAAATAATTAAATCAAAGCTTTTACTACTGAACTGTTTGGTGGCGGAGCTGGCGTTATCGCAACCAGTGACGATGAAACCGTGCAGCTCAAGATTTAATATTAGGGACGATCTCAAGCTAGCATCGTCCTCAACGACTAAAATTGTTCCGGCAAAATTGTCGTTGTGTGTTGGTTTCATTATCAATATGCGTTACCTGAAATCTGATTGAAAAGCTCTATTGCAAATAATGGGCCTTGAGTCGGAACAATATAATAGATATAAATTAAAGTTGCTGTTGCTAGAAAAGGACCAAACGGTAGCATTTGCGACATTTTACGTCTAAAAAATACAACTAGTGCTATGCCGATAACCGAACCAAGTAGGGAACCGATAAAGATGGTATAAAGAGCACATGGCGCACCAAATAGTGCTCCTGTCATGGCCAAGAGTTTAACATCTCCCATTCCAAGGCCATCAATTTTTCTTACTCGGAAATAGAGTTCGGAGACGATTAATAGAAAACCGGCACCTGTTGCTATACCCAGTAATGATTCCCAAATGTTGGGAACAATTGGAACCGTAAAAACATTTGTTGAATGGTTAATCACAGCAATTAATAAACCAAGTATCGTTGCCGGATAGGTAATAACATTTGGAATGATATAATAGTCGTAATCGATAAGAGTAATAACCAGTAAGGAACAGGTAAATATAAAAACTATCAAAGCAGTCGCGGTTGCTCCAAAATTGGTATAAGATAAGAAAGCAAAGAAAGCAGTTGCCACTTCCAGCAAAGGATAGCGCAATGAGATTCGTTCTTTGCAAAAGGCGCAGCGTCCTCCCATGAAGAGCCAACTAAAAAAAGGAATGTTGTGCCACCATAACAGCTGTTTTTTACAGCGAGGACAAAAAGAACGTGGTGGAAAGTAAATTTTTATATCCTTATCGGTAAGAGCTGCCTTGGCAGTGGCGCTTTCAGCGGAGTTGCCGCAGCAGCAGCTTTCGCAACAATCAGCATCATCTTCTTGCGGTAAGTTTACATGTCCCAAGGGAATGCGGTAAGCGCAAACCGATAAAAAGCTGCCGACAATCAAGCCAAGAATAGTGATCAGTATTAGTTCCATAAGCAATCCTTCTATAGGTTTGATTCAGTTTGACTAGAGATAGTTTGCAATTATTGCATAGTAAATAATCATTTGTAACATGCTGAAAAATATCAAAATACTTCATCATGATTGATGTATTGCAATAAATTTGCATAGTAGCATGTTTTTGCAAAGGTGTTTTATGAAACTTAGTGAGCAGAACATTGTTGAACAATGCTGGGAATTTTCTTGGCTAATGCGCACAATCCAATGGGGGCGGGTCTGTAGCCTATCTACCATTTATGATGAGCAATTGCATTCATCAGCTTTTTCAATAGGCTTTCTTGTTCTGGTTGGCTAGATATCTTGGGTAAGCGTTCTTTG
>CAZFAI010000057.1:0-3714 GCA_964516555.1 uncultured Gammaproteobacteria bacterium | reverse complement strand
ATCCCCCAGAGTATAGAAAGATTGGCCGAGATGTTCAGCTCGCCGGTAGAAATTTGAGTATCGCTGGCAATTGAAGAACTTAGTGCTTTAAATTCAGCAACATTGGACATTCTGGGCTGAGGTGCGACGTCGTATGTACTGTCGGAAATGGAAATTGGCTTGGTCAATTTTACTTTTGATAACTTAGCTAGTTCTTCAGCTTTTTGTTGAGCTTTGTTGAAAGCCAGTTCGCGGGCTTGGGTGAAGAATTGAGTTTTGTCTTCAATGTCAAAATAGATACCATGCATTTGGACATTTTCGATTGAGGATAGCTGATCGATGATTTTGGCGGCTTTTTCACCTTTGGCATCAATTTTTTTAATTTTTACTTCCAGTGATTGAGACGCCCGTTGACCAATAACCCGGCGGGAAGAACCAGAGTAATCATATTCGGTATAAATACTCAGGTTGTCGGTGGTGATATCGGATTCGGGGATGCCGCTGTTTTTGAGAACGGTCATGGCAGAGGATACTTTTTCGTTAACCCGGCTGAGTGCTACCTGGCTGGTAGGAGCAGTTTCTTGAAAACCAACGTTAATTCGGACCATGTCGGGTTTGGCCGAAACACGGCCGTCGCCACTAACGGAAATTGTATTGGAAACTTTACCGTTGGCTTCAACTCCACCAGTATTTTTGATATAGACACCAGTTCTGGATATTAAAAGGGCTGAAATAACGATAGCCAGAGAAACGATAATAAAAGGAGCAAGGGTATTTTTGTTTTCCATGAATCCATTTTACTACTGATAAAATTATTAATAAAGATGAAGATAATATCCTGGAATATCAATGGAATTAGGGCAGTGGCTAAAAAAGGATTGGGTGATTTCATGAGAACTAACAATGCCGATGTCTATTGTTTCCAGGAAGTTAAAGCAAGAGCTGAGCAAGTACCAGGTGGGACTGATTTGCCAGATGATTACTACAGCTATTGGAACCCGGCAGACAGAGCGGGATATTCCGGCGTGGCAACATATAGCCGGATAGAACCAAAAGTAATAATAAACGGCATGGACAAGGACAAATTTGATAGGGAGGGGCGGGTGTTGATTACCAAGTTTGATAAATTTACCCTGCTAAATGTTTACTTTCCTAACGGAAAAAGCGGAAAGGAGCGCTTGTTTTATAAAATGGATTTTTATGAGTACTTTTTGAAACATATTAACAACTTAAGGGAGAGGGGGGAGAAAGTAATTTTTTTGGGCGATGTAAATACTGCCCATCGAGAAATTGATCTTTCCCGGCCTAAAGAGAACGAGAATATTTCCGGGTTTTTGGCGGAGGAAAGAAGGTGGATAGATAAGGTAATTAAAAATGGATACGTGGATACATTCCGGGAACTACATCCTGAGGAAGTTAAATATTCCTGGTGGAGTCAGAGAAGCGGGGCTAGGGCGCGGAACGTGGGCTGGAGAATTGACTATGTGTTTGTAGATGAGAGCCTGATGCCAAGGGTAAAAGAGGCATTTATTCTAAACGAAGTTATGGGATCAGACCACTGCCCGGTGGGGATAGAAATTGAAGTTTAGGGCTTAAGCAGATAGGATTGGCGGCCGTGGATTGATAACCAACGGTTGTTTATTTTCCAGTGAGGATCATACTCCCCTAACTTGGTATAAAAACTTTTTGAGTGATTTTTTATGGTAAGGTGGGTGAGTTCGTGGAAGAGAAGATGAAGAAATTTATCGAAGGGGAAAAATATTATTTGCCAGTTAAAGTTAAGATTACCGGCAGAGGAGCAGGAGGCAAAACGAGAGCGCTGATTTCGAACTGAGATCCGATTAAATTTAAAGCCATATTGGCACCGGAGGCGGTTTAGGTGAAAATTAATCAGTGAAAGAGATATTTGCCTGAACTCTTTTTCGAATATCTTTTTTAAGTGGGATTCGGTTAATACTTTACTATACAAGTAGATTGTTTGTTCTTTTTTGCTTATTATTACCGATTCTTTGGTGTTTTTAACTATTGTTAGCTTGTAATTATCACCCAACATGTTTATGGTTTTGAGGGATTTTATTTTTGGATAAAGGCGGATTTTGGCGGAATTTTTGATGATCCAGTTAGTATTTTGAGAAAGAAAACGGTTAATTGCTATGTTTGGCGTCAATATCGGACAGGTAATTTCAAAACTGGATTTGGTTTTTAGTTTTAACCTTAATGAGCGGACGGGTTTTCGCTTGACGATAAACTTAAAGCTCCTATCCCCTAGCCTGATGGTATTCATTTTGAATATTGTAAAGCATTAGTTATTATTATCTTATGAAAACGGTGATTATAGGAGCTGACCATAGAGGCTTTAGGTTGAAAGAATCGGTTGAGGGAGATCTCAGAGCCAGGGGGTATGATGTTTTGGATGTGGGCAATCAGAATTTGGATGATGATGACGATTATACTGATTTTGCCTTAAAAGTAGCAGAGGAAGTGGCAAGTCGCAGAGTTATGGGGGTTGCCATTTGCGGTTCGGGTGTGGGGGTATGCGTGGCAGCTAACAAGGTGAGGGGTGTGAGAGCCGGAATGGGGCTGTCGGCTAAACAAGTGAGGAAGTCGAGGGAAGATGATGATATTAATGTGCTGTGTTTAAGCTCGGATTTTGTCGATGAGGATCAAAACAATGAAATGGTTACTGCTTTCCTGGAGACGTTATTTTCGGCGGAAGAGCGGCAGATAAGGAGAATTAATAAAATAAAGAAGTATGAAAACATTAAGATCAGTTAATGAAATTGTTAACAATATAAGTGTAGCTTTGAGAATTGACAGTGATTTACCGGTAAGTGAGGGAGTAATTCTTGACAACAGCCGGCTTATAAAATCGCTTGACACAATAAAATTACTTTTGGAAAGAGACTGTAAAATTATAATTCTCGGACACAGAGGTAGGCCGAAGACGAGAGGCGAGGAATATTCTCTAAAACCAATTTATTTGGAACTGATGAGCTTGCTGGAATCTGAAGACCAAAATATAGTGGAGAGTGTGTTTCTGGAAGAAATTGACAAAAACAGACTAAGAGAAAGCCTGGCTAAAAATCAAATAATTTTTTTGGAGAATGTGAGGTTTTGGGATGGAGAGGAAGAATGTAATTTTGATTTTTTGGAGCCGATTATCAATTTAGCTGAGGCGTTTGTAAACGATGCATTTGCCGTAGCTCATAGAGAAAATGCTTCGACCATGCTTCATAAGAAATTATCCGGATATTATGGGATTAGTTTTGTGAGTGAGACTGAGAAAATATTGAGAGTATTGGAAAATCCTAGTAGACCCCTGACGGTGGTGCTGGGAGGTGCCAAAAAAGATAAGCTTGAATACTTACCAAGACTAATGAAGATTGTCGATTATGTTCTGATTGGCGGTAAATTGCCAAAAATGATGAATGGTCTTGTTGGTGACATTGATAAAGAAAAAGTGATGGTGGCCGGATTAAAGGAAGATGGGTTGGATTTAAGTGAGAATGATATAAAGAAATTTAAAGAAATAATAAATGAGTCAAAGACTATCATATGGGCTGGGGCGATGGGGTTTTATGAATTAAGGGAAAACAGAAAAGGAACAGAGGAAGTTGCCCGATCGATTGCTGAAAGCGAAGCTTACAAAATTATTGCGGGCGGAGATACCGGAGCGTCAATTGCACATTTAGGATTGGAGGAGAAAATTGATCTGGTGGCTTCAGGCGGAGGAGT
>CAZFAI010000056.1:0-3724 GCA_964516555.1 uncultured Gammaproteobacteria bacterium | reverse complement strand
GTGAGTGCAGTGGTTGAAGGAAATACTTTAATCAAAGATGGAGCTGGAACATTAACCTTGTCTGGAGAGAATACTTATTCTGGAACAATTTTAAATGCAGGAACAATTGTTCTTGGTAGTAATACCGCTTTAGGTAACACTGCTGGAGATTTGACATTGACAGGAGCAGGAACATTAGAAGCATCGGGTAATTATACAGTTGGCAATGGTATCAATCTTAATAGTAATCTTTTGACTTTATCAGGAAATAATCATTTTGGCTTATCTGGTGATATCACAGGTGCTGGATCTTTGAAAATAGAGATGGCTACCGATACCGCTGAAGTCACTTTATCAGGAGCTAACAATGATTATGCTGGCGGAACGGAGTTAAAAAAAGGCACCATTGTTCTCGGTCACAATTCAGCTTTAGGAACAGGGGACTTAAAGTTGGCTGGATCTGGGACATTAAAATCAAATAATGATGCTCGTGCGCTTACCAATGTCATTGATTTAGATGGCAATGCATTGACCTTAACAGGTAATAGCTTGGCCTTATCAGGAATCATTTCAAGCACAACGGCTAATGGGGCACTTGAAGTGGATATGTCTGGCAAGTCGCTGACTTTGTCTGGCAATAACTCCTATGATGGTGGAACGACATTGAATGCAGGTACCATTGTTCTCGGTCACAATTCAGCTTTAGGAACGGGAGATTTAACACTGACTGGCGATGGCTCATTAACAACCAATGGGGCTGACTTTTCGATTGATAATGACATAGACCTGAACATTTATATGTTGACCTTATCCGGTAGTTACGGTTTTGAATTAGCTGGGGATATTACAGGTGTTGGTGGCTTTTTAGAAATAGATATGACCGATCCTACTGATGATACAATTATTTTATCAGGAACCAATGATTATGATGGGGGGACAGAGTTAAAGTCAGGAACCATCGCTCTTGGTAATGAAGATGCTTTAGGAACTGGGGATTTGACATTGACCGGTGATGGTTCATTGGCAACCAATGGGGCTGATTTTTCGATAGAGAACGCTATAGAACTTAATGCTAATACGTTGACATTATCAGGCAGTAATGGCTTTGACTTAGCTGGAGATATTACAGGTACAGGTGGCTTTTTGGCAATAGACATGGCTACTTCTACGGATACAATCACTTTATCAGGAACCAACACCTATGATGGTGGTACAGACATAATACAAGGCACTGTGATTGTGACAAATGATCAGTCCATAGGTGCTGGGGCATTGACAGTTGGTACCAATGGAATATTGAATATTGATGATATACAATTACAATCATTAACTGGTGCTTATACTCAAACAGGCGAATTGGTTTTTGCTATTAACACAGCCACTGAACATGGTAAAATTACTGCAGCCACTGGAAGTAGTGTAGTAGGCACACTCACACCAAAAGTTAATGCATTTCTCCCAACGGGTACAACAATAGATCTTGTAGATACTCAAGGAGGAGCTTTGGTTTTGGGAGCGACTACCATAAACGATACAAATATTAATAGTAAGTATGATTTTATTGCCAGTGAGTCTGCTGGAGTGTTGAGCGTTCTTCTTGATCGTAGCGCTAAGGGTTTTGCTGCCAATGCCAGAAACAATTCCACTGACCCTTCATCGGCAATCATTGGTAATGTGCTTGATAATACAACCAACCCATCGAAAGATATGCAAGGCATTTTAAATGTATTGGATAAGATGCCTGAAGCTGATGTCGCTAGTGCTTTAGACACCTTTGGGGCGGCGGTTGATTATGGTTTGATTGGCATTAGCACCATGACAACAACACAAACGATTCAATCCATTTTGAGTCGCTTGGGAACGGATAATAGTTTAGCTTCGACGGGTGTTGCCACTGGTGATGACTCAAAAGGATGGGCAGTTCGCGATGTTTGGGCGAAAGTTTTTGGAACCTATGCCAAGCAAGATTCCAAAAATAATATTGCTGGATATAAAGCCACCACCGGTGGGGTTGTTTCCGGGGTTGACTTCTTTGCCACTGACAATGCTTTAGCGGGTTTGAGCATTGGATATTCTCAAGGTCAGGTGAAATCCAAAAAGAGTAGCTTGGGCAATACCGACATAGACAGCATACAAACTTCTTTGTATTTTGGCATCAACAATGAAATGAACTATATTGGCAAAGACACGATTTATTTAGATATTGTGGGTTCATTCATTTACAATATGTATGAAGGCAAACGCAATATCTTCGACGGAAGCATCAATCGTCAAGCCAAAGCGGATTATGATGGTCAGCAATACAGCATTTATGCGGAAACCGGTTATCAAATCCCAGCTGGAAAATTCAATATCACACCTTTGATTTCTTTACAATACACACGCTTATTTGTGGATAGCTATAAAGAAACAGGCGCAGGGGCTTTGAATTTGAATGTTTCCAAACAGCACTATGATTTATTCGAATCTGGTTTGGGTGTGCAAGTTTCATCGATGATCACAGGCGAGAAGTTTGATATTATCTCCGCCTTGAGAGCCAAATGGCTTTATGATTTTATTGGCGATCGTGCGGCCATCACTTCTCAGTTTGCTGGAGGGGGTTCTGCTTTCACCATTAATGGTATGAAACCCAGTCAACACACCTTTGATATTGGAGCCACCATTACCCTCTTAGGGAAAAATAATATCAAAGTGGACTTAGACTATGACTTTATTGTCAGAGAAGATTATAGCTCACATAATTGTGCTTTGACCTTTAAGTACAGTTTCTAAAGTCTGATGACTGTATCAATGCAATATCGAAAATGGACAGGTTCGTGCCTGTCCATTTTTATAATTCGACGGGTTTGATATGAAAAAAAAGTTTTGGTGTGTTTTGATTATTGTTTTATTTCACAGCACTTTGGCTCATTCAGCTTCTTATTTGAGCTTTGGTGTGAAGCAAGCCAATCGGATTGCGCAAGACCATCATTTTCAAAAACAGCGCATACAAACAAAAGATTTTCTTTTAACATCGTATTTTAAGATCACACAAAAGGGCGCAGACCTGACTATATATATTGAAGGGGATGGTTTTGCCTTTGCTCATAAAAACCGTATTTCAAGCAATCCCACGCCGAAAAACCCATTGGTTTTGAAACTTGCTGTTCAATCCCAAGATGACAATATTGCCTATTTGGCAAGGCCTTGTCAGTATATTTCCAAAAAAGAAGAAAAGAATTTTCACAATAAGTTTTGGTCGGACAGTCGATTTTCTAAAGAAGTCATTGCCTCTATGAATGAAGCTATTGATTTTTTAAAAGAACAAGCCCAATCGTCAAATATCAAACTCATTGGTTTTTCAGGCGGGGGTGCTGTTGCTGTTTTATTAGCCGCTCACAGGGAGGACATCAAAGAGTTGATCACAATAGCGGGGAATTTAGACACAGATCAGGTGAATCAATACCATAAAGTGGCTCCCTTGAAAGATTCCTATAATCCCATGGACTTTGCAGAGGCGGTTGCCCATATCCCACAGAAGCACTTTGCAGGCGGTAAAGATAAAATCATTCCAGTGGATATTATTAAAAGTTTTGTGCAAAAAACAGGGGATACTGATCTTAAAAACCTCATTGTCTGCGAAACCTGCACCCATCACGAAAATTGGGAAACAGAGGGCAATTCCTGGTTTTGATGATTCGCAATGTTTAATCGTAGGGGCGGTTCGCGAACCGCCCTTTTTTATGGCTCTCCTTTTTATCTGGTT
>CAZFAI010000055.1:0-3766 GCA_964516555.1 uncultured Gammaproteobacteria bacterium | reverse complement strand
TTAGGCAACAGTCTGTAAAACTGTCTTAGGCAGGTTCGACTCCTGCCCGCTGGACCAATAAATAACTCGCAAATGCTACAATAATCCACTTATGCCAAAACCCTTCGAAGGCTTAAAGGTATACTATTCCGGATCAATCAAAGGCACTCCCGAACTGGATCCGCAATTTCCTTGGAAGTTAGTCCAATACATGTCGGAAAATGGTGCCGATGTTCTAAGCGAACATGTTGCTGCCCGAAGTCAGTTGGAAATGGACGAAATCAGAGCCAGGAGAATTGGAATTTCTATCCAGGAATACAACGAAGATCCCCACCCTTGGGTCGCAGTTCGTCGTCAGGATATCGCTTGGGTCGACCAAGCCACTCATTTGGTCGCTTTAGTTAACGCTCCCAGTTTGGGTGTTGGCATGGAAATCCAAAGAGCTCTGGACAAACCAAAAATGGGTTTAAATAAAACCCTCATATTGTGCTTGATTCAGGAAGAAATCGCCCCAAGACTAAGTTTTATGGTCAGAGGTATAACTTCTGAGGAATCGCCGGAATTTCAGCTTCAAACCTATCAAAATCTACAGCAAGCTCAAAGTCACATTTTCGATTTCTTGTCACTTAGATAATCACAATCGCACTCTAATAAAAGTCAGTAGAGTCATTAACTTTGCGTAGGCTGGTTGATATATAAATTTCGGAAAACTCCAAATCTTTTTCTCCGCTACTATGTTATATCCGAATTCCTCCAAGCTCCATGCCTTCAAATATTCAACAACACCCTTAGGATTAAAGTTGTCTCCCAAAATATTTCTTAATTCTTCCACCCTAAATCCCTCCCGACTGTCTACCTTTACCTTTAGTTTTTCCATGCTTTTACTGTTTGCTGCTTTCCAAAACCTTCTTGCTGTTTCCAATTGACTAATTCCACCGAATTTGAAAAAGGCCACTCTGACATCTTTTATTTTCTTTTTATTTATTCGACAAATAATTTCCCCCGAACTCCTTCCCCATGAGGATTGGACTACTTTACCCCCCGGTGCGAACAATATCACGTCTTCACCGTCCTCCAGTTTTTTTACTGATTGTTCGAATACTTTCTCATCAATCTCTACGGCTCTTAATTGTTCAATACCATAAAATCTGCCCCTAGGATGGACTTTATTAACAATCCATTTTGCAAATCTTTTCTCATCTACCGCGTATCTCCTTGGCATCACCGGCATAATATATTTTTTGTATCCCTTGCCCAGCAGCTGAAGCACCTTCAGGGAAACCAATGCCGACCTTCTTTTCCCCAACAGGGCAGCCAGGATAAACGGTTCTAATATAGCTTCATGATTTATCCCCACTACCAAAGTTGCCTTTTTATTCCTCTTAATTTTCCCGACATCTCTGTCAGCTTCTATCTCAATTTTCATTCTTGACAGCATAAATTTTGATGCCTCGCCCCAACCTGAATCCTGGGAAATGTTATCTATCTCCACCCACAGATTCAGCGCATTTTCCCACCCCACTAATTTATTGCTGGTATTTATGACAAATCTCCACGCCCCGTTCTTCTTTTTTTGGGCAAGCTTATCCTGTAAGCCGCGAATTCCTTCTCTGTCCAAAAACCAGTAAAGTCTTTTTGATATTTTCATCTAATTAACAAATTCTGCTATTGACCGGGCCACCTGCTTCGGTCTCTCGACCGTAACCACATGGCCTGCTTTGTCAATTTCCTTAAACTTATAATCACCCAAGCCCTTCAAGGCCATTTTTGCCTGAGAGCAATTAGTTATTTTATCGTGTTTTCCAAAAATTAATAACACCGGTTTCTGGTTGTTGGCAATAATGTTTTCCGTCTTCAACTTGGATATCTCCATCCCCATTTTTACATATGCATCTATTGACATCTTATTTTTACCGACTATTCCATATTTTTCAACTATTGACCAGTCGAATTCGTACATATTCAGGTATTTTGCGGTTAAATAGGAAAAAGTGTCTCTCTTTATCATTCTCTCGATTATAGATTTCATCCTATTGTGCCTATCGGCCAGTGAAAACAGCCCTCGGGTTGCTCTTAATGTTTGGGTTTTATTGTTTTTTCTGAAAACCGGACCAATCAAAATTACTTTATCTACCTTATCAGGATACATTTTTAAAAACTGGGATACGATAAAAGTTCCCATCGAATGTCCGGCTAGTGACACTTTATCCAGACCCAGATTCTCCGTAAACTTACACAGGTATTTAGCCATTAATTCCGCTGAATAATTCTTTAATCGACTGCTGTCGCCGTACCCGGGTAAGTCTACAATAATTACTCTATACCCAGGTAACAAATTTTTTGCTACTGGTACCATTCCGGTCCAGTTATTAGTCCAACCATGAATCAGAATAATTGGCTTACCCTTTCCGCCCTCCGCATAATTGATCATAATATTTCCCGCCTTTGCCCTTTTTTCAACAAAAAGTTCGATACCGGGAATTTTTATGTTATCTTTTAGCATTAAGCTAATCTAGCACCAAAAACTATGCATATAAACAAGTTATTGCTCAAGAATTTCCGATCCTACTCCGAGTCACTTATGGAATTTAGCCCGGGCATTAATCTCATTCTGGGCAACAATGGAACGGGCAAAAGCAATCTTCTTGAATCCATCCACTTTCTTTCTACTGGCAAAAGCTTCCGGTCCTCATCCCTGTCCCAGTTAATAAACTGGCAACAAACCTACTCTATAGTTAAATCCAAAATATTCAAGCAAAACAGGGAACTCGAGCTAGAACTACAACTAATCAAAGATGTTGCCCCCACCTCTGGTATCAAAAGAAAATATTTAGTTGATAAAGTCGAAAAATCACGAAAAGCCTATCTTGGCACCCTTAAAGCTGTTGTTTTTCAGCCTGAAGATATCCGTCTGGTTACCGGGTCACCCTCCCGACGCCGTGATTTTTTTGATGATACTTTTTCTGCAATCGATTGGCGTTACGCCTCAGCTTTAAGCCAGTACAACAAAGCTCTCAAGCATCGAAACGAACTGCTGGATCAGATTCGGCAGGGGACCAATACTAAAAGTGAACTATTTTACTGGGATCAGTCACTCCTGAAAAACAATGAGATTATTCATAGTCAGCGTCACAGTTTCGTCCGTCATGTTAACAGCTTTTACCATCGTCATGACAATCCGGAGATCCAAACTTTATCTCTCAACTTTCAAGCTTCAGTGCTGACTCAGGAAAAACTTGATTCTAATTACAACTATGATTTAATCCGTGGTTATACCCAATCGGGCTGTCACCGTGATGATTTTTCTTTTGACAATTCAATTTTCTCCAATTCTGATCAAAATTTAGCCAGCTGGGGCAGTCGCGGTCAACAGCGACTGGCTGTGTTGGCCCTTAGATTAGCCCAAATTGATTACCTCCAAAATATTTATCAGGAGAAACCCCTGCTTCTCCTGGATGATATTTTCTCCGAACTTGATTCCGAACATCAGCAGTTAGTTAGCGGCTTGTCTTCCGATTATCAGGCATTTTTCACTTCATCAGAAAATCATGGTCAATCGCTTCTAAAAGATGCCCGCATTATTAGGCTATAACTGGACTTTATACCCAAAAATTGCTATAATATAGTGAATTGCACCTAACATTCCGGTTAAGTTTCATACCGAAGTATTATTAATTTGCTTAATGCAAATTTTTCAAAGGTGTAATATAATAATTCACTGGCCGACCTATGGTTAGCCAAAAGTACTTTGACAATCGCAAGCGTTTTAAAGCCATATCGTTAGTAC
>CAZFAI010000054.1:0-3824 GCA_964516555.1 uncultured Gammaproteobacteria bacterium | reverse complement strand
GTTTGAATGAGGTAGCTGAAGAAATGGTGGGAATTTCCTGCGGACAAAAGGTGGGATTGGGGAGCAATACTGTTTTGAGTATGTTTGATGCAGTTGGAAAATCGATTTTGGAAATTTGGAGAGGTCAGCAGTTGGATTTATTTAATTCTGAGGAAAAAGTAGAAACCGTCAAGCAGCCGGAGACATTAAATTTGCAGGCAGATATGCTGTCGGAGATCAGAACAAAAATAGCTGATACTGAGAGCAAGTTTAGCTCCTGTCCGGATTGCGGCAGTCCGTTGTATGCGGAAGAGGGTTGCTTTAAATGTTCAAACAGTTTTTGCGGATACAGCAAATGCAGCTAGATAATATCAGTAACAAATTTTGTAGTACTCGCTACCTTCGGGGTCCGAATTCCTTCGGACCGATCGCTGCGTGCTTAAAATTTATTGCTTGCTTTGGGAGCATTGCGCGCCCAAAAATAACTCTATGCTTGGGTGTGCTTAAAATTGACTGTTTTGTAGTCAGATAATTATGGGTATAACAACGAAAACAGGAGATGATGGGAAAAGCAGGTGGATGGGTAGGACCGTTGAAAAGGATTCGGATTTGCTGGAATCAATCGGGACTATTGATGAATTAATGGCAGGGCTGGAGATGGTGGAGAAAAAGAATGAATTTAGGAAAATAAAGCTGGATTTGTGGCGGATAATGGGAGAGCTGAGCTGTGGTCAGGAATTTGAGGATTGTAGTTTAAGGGTGGGGGAAATGGAAGAGGAAGTTAAAGATTTGGAAAGGACTCTTTGTGAGGTCAATAATTTTATGGGTTTTAACAACAGTCAGGCAAAAGCTATAAATTGGGTAAGAACGGTGGCCAGGAGAGCGGAAAGAAGATTGGTTAAATTAAGCAGAAGCCAGAATATAAATCCAAAAATTTTGGTTTATTTTAACCGATTGTCTGATTATTTATTTATTTGCGGGAGGAAGGCAGAAGAAAGCTAAGTAAAATGGGGAAGTAGGGTGAAATTCCCTCACTGTGCCGCAACGGTTATAGTCCGAGAACCAATTCTTCCGAGCAGGAGAGATGTATAGAAGCGTAGAGACTATTAATCAGTATTTTGATCCGAGAAAGTTTAACCGGAAAGACCTTGAAAGGTTGTTGATTGAAAACAGGGAGACAGCAGATTTGGCCCTGAGAGTGGCACCGTATGAGTTGAAATTTGACAGGGAAGGTAATCCGAATTTTGCTGTGAGGAAAGAGACTAGGATTGATATGTTGGAAGTGGCGGCTTATGAAAGGATGAGAAAGTTGGCAGATGATGGAGAAAAATATATTTTGTGGATTAGTCCACCATCCGAGGAAGCCGGTTATGTTGAGAACAGATTTGTAGTGGCAGTTGTCGGGGAAGCGGCAGAGGAGATAAAAATGGAATGTCGGGGAATATGCGCTCAATTTAACGAGGAGGAGTGTGTGGAGTTGGGAAACAAAATATCCGGATATCGGAAATTTATAAACGGAGACGATTTGAGAAGTAATCCAATTCCGATTGCGGTTGATGAGGAGGGAGAAGATTGGATTGACGTGTTGGAGGGGTTGATTGATTTACCACAAGTTTGGCAGGCAATCAGGAAGGGTGTCGATTTGAATAATTTAAATAGGATGGAGGAGGTGTCACGAGTGGTTGAGGAAACATATGGTGATATTCTGAGGAGGGGGATGAAAGACCAGGGTGAATCGATTTACGTGGGAGCATTGATCGAGCAATTTGTAGAGAAGAGCTTTGGGATTAGATTAGTGGCTGGGGGAGGGCATGGGATGTCGAATACAGCAGTATTGGGGAAGACGGGATTGAATAGTCCGTTTTTGGAATTATTTAACCGAAGTACAATATCGGAGAAGGGAGAAAATTACTGCCGCAAATGCCATGAGTGGTATAACGGTGATAAGTGTCCATATTGCGGAATGAGGCATTCGTCAGAAGATGCCGGTAGTGCGCCATGGAATTGAGCGCCAGGGTTCGGGGGCATAGTTGATTCCAATCCGTGGAGTAGAAATTATTTTTTTGGGTTTGATATTGGCGTCATAGATAAAGATTTGTTTACTTTTGGTGATATCGGTGTTGGTGTCGGTAGTCGTTAAGTTTAAAGCTTTAGTGATTTTGGCGGGACCATTGAGATTTTCCGGCAAATTTAATATCGGCAAAAGGGAGCGGATGAGGACTCCGGAGGGTTGTCCTTCTGGTTCTGTTGTGATGTTTAGCAGGTGATGAAGACCGTATACCAGGTAAATATAAAGCCTTCCGGGAGGTCCCCACATAATTTGATTCCGGGGAGTTGGACCGTACCGGGCATGGGAGGCTAAATCATTTAGGCCACCGTAGCTTTCGGTTTCGGTAATCTGGCCGATTTGGATAATGCCGTTGCGGTTAAGCAGAAGATGTTTGCCAAGAAGCTTTTTGGCGACAGTGGTTACCTTTTGAGAGTAAAAGTTTTGATCGAGTCGATTTTGGAGAAATTGATCAAATTGCAAATTGGTTGCTTTCGAAGATATTAAACTGAAGGAGAATTTCCTTTTGATATTCTTCTTCGAGTTGGTTTTTGATAGATTTTAGTTTTTCGGTACTCATATATAAGTTACTCGGTTTTTTTATTTCCAGATTAATTGTAATTAAGTTGGGGTTTGATGGTTTTGTTGTTAATTTAATCGAGCTGATTTCAGCTTTTGGGTATAAGGATTGGAGCATGGAAGTAATGGTTTTTTGAATTTGAACATTTTCCAATTCAGGTTGGGACTTGAGCTTAACCAGGGGTATGGCTTCCATGTTTAGAACTATTGGACGATTGATTAATTGAGAGAGCGTGTTTTCGATGTGTTTTTGATGATTGTAGGTTAAGGATACGTTGGGGTCTATTCTAAGAAGGACGTTGAGAGTGATGGTTCCGTTGTCATTAAAATAATAATCCAGAGTGTTGAGGGTACTTTCAAGTTCCCGGATGAGTTGTTGCCGGATTGTATTTTTTAATTCTTCTTCCTCCATTGATTGGCGGTTTTTGACAACCAAGATCCGTTGAAGTTTCAGTTGAAGATTAATTTTTTTATTTAAATTTTCTTCAAGAATTCTTAACATGTTTTCCTGCTGCTGATGATTAATGGTAATGTTTTCGGGAAGGAGTGCTTCGGCTTCAACAATAATTTGATTTCGGTCGTCGGGAGAAAACCTGGCATTAATTTGTTTGATCTCGATACTTGAAGAAATTGACTTTAGCTCATTTTCAAGGGTATTTTCAATTTGGTTGAAAGCAAGTATTTTGAAGGAATAGTTTTTGAGTAGAAAATAAAGGGGAATGGTGACAATTAACAACAAGGTTACTATTATTGAGATTGATTGGCGATACAGTTTGGGGTCGCTGTTGCGTTTTATGCCAATAATCATAAAGGTAATTACGGAAATAAAGGTGATACTGAGGACGTTGGTTAAATAAAGCAGGGAGCTGCCGGTAAAGACTGTAAAGTCTGAGAGGGCAAGACCGATGCCGGCGGCACACAAAGGGGGCATGAGAGAGGTGGCGATGGCTACTCCAGCTAAACTTTCTGAGATTTTGGGTTGAGAAATGGCGAGAGTGGCAATAAGTCCGGCTGCCAGTGCGATGATTAAATCAAGAAGGGTGGGGTTGGTCCGGGAGGAAATTTCCTGGGAAATAATTTTGATGGGCGAGATGGTTGCAATTAGATAAGAACTGACAAGTCCAATGAACGTGGCAATAAAAAGCAATAAAAGGCCTTGTTTTAGAAAGCTACGCCGTTCATAAGAGATGCCAACCGATATTTTTGATAGCGCCCACAT
>CAZFAI010000053.1:0-3926 GCA_964516555.1 uncultured Gammaproteobacteria bacterium | reverse complement strand
CCCCCGACCTTCCCCATGCCATGGGGACGCGCTAGCCAACTACGCTACAGGCCCGAAAATACCTCTATATTCTAACAAACTTTGCCCAAATTTTAAACAAACCTAAAAATTAGAAATCTTCACTCAACACTCTTGGCGCTTCTCTTCTCACTCCGTCAATATCAAGCAACTGCTCTTTCCAAGTCCTTGGTATTACACAGAAATCCATCCACCTATCACCCATTTCTTCTATCTTAAATAGCGAACCATCCGGATTCAACACTCTCATATCTACCCCACCATTATTCCGAACACACTGTCTTCCATCGCATGCACAATTTGTAATCCGAATACATTCCGTACTTAAGCTTGCCATAATTAATTTAAACTAATAACAAATTTCAACTATTTCTTAGCTTCCTGATTTGCAGGCTCTAATGTTCTTAGTAAATGCCAAGAGTATACTCCTGGATCCTTATCTTGTTCCCAAGACTTCAGTTCCCTTACCCTATGTACCACCCTAGCCCATACTTCATTTTCCACTCGACCGCTTCTTTTCTTATTTTGTTCTATCTGAATCCGGTTTATAACCACAAAACCCCTGGCCGGACATGTTTCTCTTTCAATCCCCCGAAGCTCATCCGTCGGTCCCTGGACACCTTTCCCGTTTGCCAAAACCACCTCATTACCAAACAATTTATTATCCAAGCCTCGCTGTAAATCCCGAACCATCCGTTCATCACCGGCATATCTTGCCATAGTCTGTTCATACCACTCCCCCTGATACCCTGCTTCTCCCTCACTTTTTAGTTTCATGGACAACTCAATAAGTTTCTCAGCATCTGACCGGCTCTGGCCATCCATTAATTCGGACGCCTTACCTAGACCAAAATACAGCGCTGCCGCACCCACTGCACCAATTAAAAAATCTCTTCTTGTCATCTCACCTTTTTCACCCATATGTTTTATTTAAACTTTTATAATCACATTATAAGTTTTATCTCAGTCCAAATCAATTCTCTCAACTCTAGTCAAATTTGTTGACATCTGCCAAAAAGATTCCACTTCGTCAGTATTTAAGTCAACATATTCTATTCTCGCCCACACCAAGCCTGTCTTTTCATCTGGAATCAAAGGTGACCGAAACCTGTCTCTTACAATTCTTCCCGTTCCGGTTTCCGGTCCTGCCAAATATAAATCACCTATCCGATCTAACCCCGCAAGACCTTGTTTATCCCATCTGACCACCATCCCTTCCCTCAAATCTGTAAGCCCGCAAGCTATCTCATATTTTCTTTTTTCACCCCTTACCACCCAAAATCCTAAACCCAGTACCACCGCTCCCCCAATAATAAAATCTCTTCTCCCAATATTCTTACTAAAAACTTCCGCTAGTCGTTCTGTCATCTATTACCAGCATTATATCCTTCAACTAACCTTTTGTTAAAATAATCTAATATGAATATCACCAAAGCTGTAATCGCCGCGGCCGGCCGTGGCACCCGCTTTCTACCCGTTGTCAAAGCCTACCCAAAAGAACTCCTCCCTCTCCTTTCAAAACCAAACATCCAACTTTTAATAGAAGAAGCTATTGGTGCCGGTATTACCGAAATCATAGTCGTTCAGCGTCAGGGCGAGACCGCCATTGAGCGCTATTTTTCTCCCGATCCGGAGCTAGAACAATATCTTTCTGAAACCAACAAAACTCAGTTTCTGGACAGTCTCAAACAAATCTGGTCCAAAGCCAAAATTTATTTCACCTTTCAGTCTCCCGATCTGCCCTATGGCAATGCCTCCCCCGCCCTATCCGCCAAAAGTTTTATTGGTTCCGACCCTTTCGTTTATATGTTTGGCGACGATTTGGCCATCGAAAACCAGCCCGGTGCCTATCTTAGTCAGCTAATAAAAACTTATACTGACAACCAAGCCGATGCTGTCGCTGCCATCCAGGCCGTCCCTTGGGACGAAATCAGCCGTTACGGTAGTATTCTTTTTGACGAAAACGACAAAACCCGTGTCCGCGGTGTCTTCGAAAAAGTCCCCCAGGAGAAAGCTCCCAGCAATTTTACCCAATGGGGACGTTTTGTTACTTCTACCCAAATCATCACCAACTTGGAAACCCAAACCACCTCTCAGGGTGAACTCTGGTGGGCCGATGCCATTAGCAACTTATCCAAATCAGGTAAAGTTCTTTCCGTAGAAAGCCCTACCGACCTCTGGATGACTACTGGCGACCCTCTCCGCTGGCTCAAAGCCAATATCGCCCTGGCTCTAATGGATCCGGAATTAGCACCATCTATCAAAGAATATCTGGAAACTCTCAAGTAGGCTTCTTATTGTATCCGGTTACTTACCCTAAATTTACCCGTCTCTTATTTTGATCTTATAAAAATATACTAAGCCCATTTGGGTCTACGTATCGCCTAACCAAACATAGCGTTTGGACATCTGGCGTTGCGTGTTCTTTGACAGTTTGCTTTGTGTGGTCAAAAGGAAAGGAAAGGAAAATCTCATGCGTACTTGGATCTTGATCGCCATTATTGTTACGCTCCTACTTGGAGGTTGTACCGCTCGGACTCCTCTTCTAGACAACAACCAATATGTTCAGCCCACTCCAATACCTCAGGTCCAATATCAACAGCCAATCGCCCCCGCCAAACAAGCGCCAATCCAGCAGGAAGTCAACGTCAATATCTGCTGTGACGAAACTACTACCGGTTCCGGCCAACGCACTGACGCCTATTCACCTCAAACCGGCAACGGTAACAAAGTCAGTATCAATTGTCCTTCCCCCATCAGTGGCACTGCCACCGTCGCCGCCAACTGTGTCGTCCTTGGTGATGTCACCTATGGCAACAGTATTCTCTACGACGAAGGTGGCAAAAACCAAGGTACAGTTGTTGTTGTTCTGGGCCAATCAATCAACATCACTGCCCAATGGGGAGCTGGTGTCGAAAAGCTGGCAATCGGCAGATCTCACTCGTCAATAGCGCGGCATTACGCCGATCAGGAATTGGCACAAGGTTGTTCCGGCGTAGGTTGCCAAGAAGCTCGAATCGTCATCATCGACAATGGCCGTATCGTCTTCGATCAACGATACCGATAACTACTACCCCCAAGAGAGGGACCCGTATCCGGCCTACCGGTCCCTCTCAAAACCCTCCACAAAGCAAACTGCAATCCCCTTCTAACACATCACACTGGTAATATTTGACACCAAGCATATCTTTTTATATAATACAACCCATAATTCATTCATATATACGAATGACTTTTCACACCTATCTTTCTCTCTATCCCTTATTCCGCGCTTCCTTGGACATACTTTTCTACCGCCTATCTCAAGGAATCTTTTCTCCCACGCATTCTACATCTAATACACATCCTATAACTTGACATTATTGTACTTATACGTTATAATATAGGTTATACAATCAATCATTTGATTGTTAGCACTTTTTAAAAGCAAAACTTAATTATCAGAAGAGAGCGCGGGGTTGGTGGCTCCTCTAGACTCACTCAACTCTGCTTCTCTTTTGGTAATTAAATTACCAATACCTGCAAAGACTGCCTTTGGCACTGCGCCAGAAAGCAGTCAATCAGGAGTTCTTTAAAAACTTGCTTGCAAAAATCCCTGTAGTTTCTCTTGCCCTGGATAGGACACCATTTTGCTCCGAAAATTTTCGAAGTAGAATGGTGTTCTCTTCTTGCGCAAGAAGAAAAGACAATTATCAGAGAGGGAGACAGAACACACCTTCTCAACAGTCTCGAAAGGAGACAACCATGATCTGCGACACCTGTGGTACCGTCCTAAAGGATGACGCCAAGTTCTGCAGTCAATGCGGAGCCCCAGTCACCCCCATCGCACCCACGCCTGAGCCCGAACCCCCCAAGGTTACCGCTCCGCCCGTGGTCCGCAACGCCGAATCCCGCAAGTCAGCGCCCAA
>CAZFAI010000052.1:0-4029 GCA_964516555.1 uncultured Gammaproteobacteria bacterium | reverse complement strand
TGTCGATTGTAACATCTTTGAAAAATTTCCCACAAGTCAAAAATACATTTCCTTTGCTCATTTCAATTCCTTTCTAAAAACTTTTAAAACGTTGTCATTTTTTATTGCGTCTGCCGTATTCCGCTATTAAGATCGCATCAGCAACGGCATGGTTAATTTTCTGTTTCGGAAATAATTGTTGTGCTTTTGCTTTAGTTACATTCTTATTCCCCCCGCTTTGGCATTTAAGATATTTTTGCCATGTATTAGGCGTCACTTTTTCATAAGGAATCTTGACTGTTGTTAATACTGCAAGCAAAAAACCATAAGCACAGCCGAATTTAAAAGTAGATGTCACCCCCTGCTTTGGCATTGCATGAACATTTTCGATATATGCAAATATATTTTCGTCTTGCGAAAACTCTATAAACCACTCCGCAATATCAAGTTCACTGTTCTTTTTAAATTCTATTACATCAACAATATTGCCGGCAGTGTCTATCAATGCTGCCGCTCCATTTGCTCCTGGGTCTATTCCGATAATCATTTTTTATTATCCTGTTTAATTTGTTTTTTTTACATAATTATGATATCTTATTTCCGATTTTGCCTGTATTATTAGAAGACTTATATCTCTATTCAAACTCATTGCAAACCTCCTTTGATTTATTATAAAATGAAATTCTTTCAGGAATGAATATTAAATTAAAATGACCCGGCGTACCATTTCGGTTTTTTGCGACAATTACATCAGCAAGCCCGTCAATCTCTGTGGTGTTGTGTTTGTCGGCTAATCGATAATAATCTTCTCGTGTTAAAAACAATACAATATCCGCATCCTGCTCGATACTGCCTGACTCTCTTAAGTCTGATAAATTTGGCGTATGATTAGCTCTTAATTCAACCTGTCGATTAAGCTGCGATAAAGTTATAATTGGTATTTGTTCCTCCATCGCCAATAATTTTAATTTGCGGCTAATTGTACTAATCTCTTGGTTCCTGTTTTCTTTATTATTGGCGGTCATAAGCTGTAAGTAGTCGATGTAAACAACGTCAATTCCATATAGTTTTTTCCGGCCTTTAACGAAAGTTACAAGCTGGTCAATATTGCTCGCTGTTTCGTTTATAGTAAAATTAAGTGCTTTTAAGTCGTCTTTTTTGTTAGTTATCAAGGCTCGTTCTATTATTTGGGCATGGCCCATTTCAAACGAGAAAAACAAAATATTCTTTCCAGTCTTAGCTTGGTTAATAGCGATTTGTAGTGCCAGAGCTGACTTACCCATTGACGGTCTTGCCGCTAAGATCACTAATTGAGACGGCTCGAAGCCTTTAATATAATAATCTATATCTCGAAATCCTGTTTTAAAATATAGTCTTTCGTTCTGCCGTAGAGCAACAACGTTATCTACTGTATTTTTGAAAGTAAAAACTTGCGGGTTTTCCTTGATAATTAGACTGTTTGCTATACTTTGTATTTTTTCTATTGCTGAATCATTTTCGTTAATTTGTGATACCTTTGTTATTTCCTCTGCTGCTGAAATAATATCTCTTTTGACCTTGTGGGCCTTTACTGCTTTTGTATAATATACAACGGAAGCTGCTGATGGTACGGTCTCAATCATTTCGATAAAATAATCAACATTAAAGCTTTTCTCGCCTATTCGTGTCAATTCATCTCTTACTAAAAGACCATCAACCTTTTTACCCGACAGCCACAATCTAAATATCGCCAGGAATATAGCCTGATGTTCCGGGAAAATAAAATCATTTTCATCATCGATAATTTCCAAAACCGATGGGATAACATCTGGTTCGATTATCATGCTTGCCAGCACAGCCGCTTCCGATGGTCTGCAATTTTCAATTTCCAACATTCTTGTGCTCCTTTCTCAAACGTTCTAATTCTTTTTTTGCCTTTTGATTAATAGGTCTGGTTTGTGATTGTATTGGTTTAGTTTGACCTGACATCCTTAATTCAAGAACATCAAATTGCTTTCGCAATTTTGCAACTGACAAAATGTTGCTCTGCCAAAAGGAATCCTGTTGAGACCAACGTATAACCTTTTCAATCCGATCAGGTTTTCGACTATCAAGCCTGATCATCAGGTCAATATCCTTTGCCCACTTTTGAACATCAGGTTTTTTAAAATCTGGTTTGTTGTTAAGAATAAGATTTAAAAGAAGCTCTGCAAGTCTCAACTCGTCAGAGTTGGGACAAAGAGTTTTTTTAATATTCTTATCATTCTTATCATTCTTACCATTCTTATCATTCTTGTTAGTGGTCGCTTGCTGGTCGCTTGCTGGTCGCTTGCTGGTCGATTTGTTGGCCGTTTTGTTTTTTGTCAGATTGATAAATATCGTAATTTACGACACTTAAGATACTATATCTGTTGGTCGTTTTGATGGTCGAAATTTCGTTAGTTGCTAAAAGATGCGACAGTGAAGTTCGAACCTCGCGCGGCGATAACCCTGTATCTGCGGCTAATTTATTGCGACCGACGACAATTTGACCTCTTTTTACTGTTTCGATTCCAAATTCCATTGTTTTATGGTTGGCATTTAAAAGTAAGTGGATAAATAGTGTTTTTGTATTAACATTCTTATACCAGCGCCATTCGCAGAATTTCCGATGAAGCTTAATCCATCCATCCATTTTATAAATTTCCAAAAGTTTTGGTAAATATTTTACAACATTTTATGAGCCTTAACTCATGTATTCCAAGCTGCTGTAATTCAGCCAAATGCGAAATTTTATCAGAAATAGTTAATTTGTAAATATGCGGCGGCTTACGATTGTCTTTGTTGTGTTTTCCATTTTTGGGCATAGCATATCCTTAAATAAAAAAGGTTCGGTTTATCTATGAGATTTAAAACGGTATATCATCATCGGGGGCTACAGGCCCCAAGCCGTCAGTGAAAGCCCCTGAACCGGCTGCACCGCCCTGGCCTGAGCCTAAAAACTGAAAATTCTCGACAACGACACTGTGCTTACTCCGCTTGCTGCCGTCCTGAGCTGCCCAGCTGTCAAATTTAAGCCTGCCTTCTATAAGTACCTGCTTGCCTTTTGAAAGATATTTGTTTATCGTCTCTGCCTGGCCCGCAAAAGCTCTGCAATCCACGAAACAAACTTCCTCTTTCTTTTGGCCGTCCTTGCCTGTCCATACCCGATTAACCGCCAAACCGAACTCAACAACCGCTGTCTGTGAAGGGAGATAAGACAACTGCGGGTCACGGGTAAGATTGCCTATCAGTAAAACCTTGTTAAAGTTAGCCATTTTTATACTCCTTCAGTTCTCCATCCTCAAACCAATACCACCTATCCGGTTTAATTTTTACACCTTTAATTTTGTTGCCAACTTTTGCATGGTGAATATTTTTGATTATCCATTCGCAACCTTGATAACGCCAATCCACAATCACGATCCATCCTTTAACAGCTTTAGCTTTCGCATGAATACCGAGTGAGCATGCAATTGAGCGATCCCCAGAGGTCTGGCTGTGAGAGTTATACCCAGAAGTTTGGCTGTGAGAGCGATCCCCAGAGGTTTGGCTGTGAGAGCGATACCCAGAGGTTTGGCTGTGAGAGCTATCCCCAGAGGTCTGGCTGTGTGAGCCAGTTCCAGAGGTCTGGCTGTGAGAGTTATACCCAGAAGTCTGACTGTAAGAGCCAGCTCCAGACGTCTGGCTGTGTGAGCCAGTTCCAGAGGTCTGGCTGTGTGTTTCAGAATCTGTGACCGTTTTTTTTACGTAATCAAAAATAAACTTAAATCCAATATCAAGCATTTGTTTAAACGTGATTTCGGTTTTAATTTTGATACCTTTTGATACCGTTTTACCTTTCCCATCAATGCAGTCGCCAAATTGTTCTACTTCAAAAAAACGATTTCTACCATCAGGTGGATAATAATCAAAAACATCAAATGGATTTTTACAAGCATGGAAACCACGATCACAAAGTTTTATACTGCCTTTGCGTTGGTATTCCTTACCGATTCCGTACTGAAAGCCAAGGCACTGCATATTTTTTTGTGTGCCCTTATAGGCAATATG
>CAZFAI010000051.1:0-4109 GCA_964516555.1 uncultured Gammaproteobacteria bacterium | reverse complement strand
TATTTGGTTGCCTGAAAATGTATTTTTGGTTTATTATCGCCATTGCAGCTTCTGCTTTGATTAGCAATATTTCAACACCACTAGTTAGGAATTTTTTTATATCCCGAAATTGGGTTGAAGATCCTCGACGCAAGCAAAAGAAAACCAAAAACGCCACCGCTCTCAGTATTGTTCCTCGTGGCGGGGGATTGCCAATTTTTCTCAGTGTCACCCTTACATCTTTAATTCTTTTACCTGCAGACAATCATCTTATGGCAATATTGATTGCCTCCTTTATTACGCTTCTAATTGGCCTCTGGGATGACCTTCGGGACATTAGCCCCATTCTCCGCTTGGTGGCCAATGTAGTAGTTGCAACTATTATTGTATTATCTGGAATTGGCATTGCCTATGTAAGCAATCCTTTTGGTGGAATTATCCACCTATCACAAATATCCTTTTTACTGCCGCCACTTCTGGCTATTCTTTGGATTACTTGGTGTATGAACACCGTTGGTTGGGCTGCTGGAGTTGAGGGACAACTCCCTGGCTTCGTATCCATTGCTGCAATTTTCATTGGTATTCTGGGTCTGCGATACTCATCTGACACTACCCAGTGGCCGGTGATTATCCTTGCCGGAGCTGTTGCTGGTGCGTATGCTGGTTTCCTTCCTTTTAACTTTTTCCCCCAAAGCATCATGCCGGGTTACAGTGGTAAAAGTCTGGCTGGTTTTTTCCTTTCAGTTCTGGCAATTTTATCGGGAGCTAAGCTAGCCACTCTGGTCTTGCTCCTTGGTATTCCAATGCTAGATGCACTTTGGGTTATATTTAAAAGAATTAAGAGTGGCAAGTCGATTTTTCATTCAGATGCCAGCCATCTACATCATCAACTCCTAAAAATTGGCTGGACTCGCCGTCAAATCGCTCTTTTCTACTGGTCGGTAACTTTTTTATTAGGACTCATTTCTCTCTTTCTAAACAGTCAGCAAAAAGTTTACGTATTCCTTGGCCTTGCCATTCTTTTCTTTCTATCTATTTTCAAAATTTCTCGGCGTATTTAGCTGAAATCCAACCTTCTTTTCCGTCTTCCAACAAAATTTTATACCAGTCCTCATCCTCCTCTATTAAGTCATAGCTTTCACCCGGCTCCACCCGATCAATTTCGCTGGCATTGTTAGAAGCATCACTTCTCACTCGCAGCCAACCGGTTTCGGTGTCTAAGACTTTTATTTTATTGTCAGTCCTAATCACGCTCACAACCTCTTCTCTTTCCTCTGTCTGTTCATTTAATACTATCGGCTCATTTGCTAACTTACTCTCAACGACAAGCTGATAGCCCTTAATTGCTTTTACGTATACATTAACGTTCTTGTGTCCCGGGTAAGAAATTGTTACTTGTCTGTCTCCCTCGCCGATATCATCTAGTTTAATAGGAGAATAACCTTTAATTTCACCATCTATGGCAACAGCACACTTATTTGGCATTGAGTTTACTAGAAGTCCGGCCTTATTTGTATCACCTGTTTTTTCCAAATAGAGTATATAACCGCCCCCTTGTTTTTCGTCTTTATTAATCTCCCAGTCAATCACGGTATTTATATTATTCCTAAGTTCTATTGACTTTGACCACTCTCCATCTGTTGAAGCTAATCTGACTTCTGTATTGCCGGGTGTTAGGGAGGTATTTTTATAAGGGGTCATGCCGGCTTCCTTCCCGTTGATGTATACTTTTGCTGTCGGATAACTCATAATCTCTACTCCTGACTTTTGGGGTACCAGATTACATCCGCCAAACATCAAAGAAACCAATATAATCAATCCGGCTCTTTTTAACATGTTCTTATTTTATAATAAATAAATAGATATGCTCAAATTACTTTGGAGACTCACCCTTCTGGCAGTCGTAATTCTCGTAGTTTACTTTGCCTTTTTAACTTCAATTCCTCACCCGTCTCCACTTAAAACCCCTCTAAGCATCGAAAACCAATCGCCTTCTCCGACTCCCACACCCACACCCCCTGCTACCGTTACCGTCGGACTTATGGGCGATTTGGGTTTGGGTCGTTTTATAACTAGCACTTCTCGTTCCAAAAATGATTTTTCTTGGAGCTTTCAGGGAGTTACTGAGTGGCTTCAGGAAAATGATTTTAATTTAGCTAATTTGGAAAGCCCTGTTATTGACAACTGTCCGACCGGTTTTACCGGTACTTTTACTTTTTGTGGTGACACCAAGTTTCTGCCGCATTTGCAAAAAAACAAGTTCTTTTTCAACCTCTCCAATAATCATATTTTAAATTATGGCCAAAGTGGACTGGACCAAACAGTTGACTATCTTCGTCAATATCAAATTCCATTTGTCTATTCTCACGCTCCCAAAACCGAATTTACTGCTTATACAGTCAACGGAATTACTTTTGGCCTTTTAGGTTATGATTTTGTTACCTATCCTCAATTTAGTCAGCAGGAAATTATCAGTAAAGTAAAGCAATACCAAAATGAAGTCGACTGGCTAATCGTATCCCTTCATTGGGGGAACGAATACCTACCACAACCGGAAATCTGGCGGATCAAGTTTGCCAAAGATCTTATAGATGCCGGTGCCGATCTTATTCACGGCCACCATCCTCATGTCTGGCAGGATCCGGAAACTTATAATGGTAAACTGATTTTTTACTCTTTCGGTAATTTTATTTTTGATCAAAATTGGTCCCACGAAACCTCTCATTCCAACATTGTCCGGCTGACTTTCACTAAAGACAATATTATCCAAAACGAGTCATTTCCAATTCAGATTAAATTCAACTCTCAGCCGGTGCTACTCCCCAAACCGACTTCTTCCTTGTAGCTTGTAATTTCTCCCAACACCTCAATTGCTTCTGCTGGGGTTTCTACCACCCTAACAACTTCCTCTTCAATTTTTTCAAAATTTAAATCCTTAATAATTGAAGGGATGATATTCTCCCAACACTTACCTACAAAAATTAGCGGTTCATGTTTGCCGTGTTCAAATTTTGCCATTTGCCAAGTCAAACCGATTTCCGACAACGTCCCCGTTCCTCCCTTAAAGATCAAAAAAGCATCGGCAATTTCCACCAATTTATTTAGCCTTTCCGAATAGTCATTAGTCTCCAGAATTAAGTCTGCTTTTTCTACATTTTCCCTGCTAACTCCTTCGTAGTTTAAAGGTTGTTTATTGGGGTCAAGAATGACTACTTCCACCTTTCCGCCCTCATCCTTTGCCCCTTCCGTAGCCGCCAACATTACTCCCGGCCCGCCTCCGTTAACCACCACATACCCCTTTTGTGCCAAAAGTTTACCGGATTCTCTGGCTTGCTGGTAATGTTCGTCTGCTAGTTTTGCTGCTCCATCGCCAAAAATCGCCACCTTGACGATATTTTTACTGGTTTTTTCTGTCATATCTTTGACTTCAAATTATTAAAATTATCCTCCACCTTACCACCAAAAATTGCCCCCCCAACGTAGACAATGTCAACTCCCGCCTCTTGATATTTCAAAATATTATTCTCATCAACTCCGCCATCTACCCCAATTTTAAATTCCAAATTACTCTTCTCCCTTGTCTCTCTAACTTTTTTTATCTTTTCAAAAATTTTTTCATCCGTGATCCAATTACCAAAACCCGACTTTCTGGCCATCAATAACACCAAATCAGTTTCTTGAGGTATGCCTTCAACCTCGGTTCCGATATCAAAAGCCACACCCGCCTCCATACCGGTATCTTTTACTGTTCTTATAAAATTTTCCCTGTCTTCCATCATCTCTACTTGACCAATTACTCTGACTGCCCCAACGAACAAACACTTTTCGACCCATTTTACCGGCTCCTTTACCATCAGGTGTATATCCCAAAGTAATTGGTCATTTTCCGGAATTCGGCTTAACAATTCTAATTCAAAACTCCTGCCCTCAGTAAAGAAACCATCAATTACGTCAATTTGAGCCCACCTAGCCATTTCTTTAACTAAACCAATTTTGGTCTCAGCCATATAAAAATCTTTGTCAAGGATGGTCGGAATTATTTCCATTATTTATTTACATGGCATGCCATTTCAACCAGACGACAGCTATAGCCATATTCATTATCATACCACGCACCAATCGACACCATG
>CAZFAI010000050.1:0-4255 GCA_964516555.1 uncultured Gammaproteobacteria bacterium | reverse complement strand
ACTATGGAGCATGTTATTCTAAGTAAGAATGAATAGAAATAATTTGTTTGTGGTTATTGTATTCTCGGTATTTTTGGGATTATCTTTATTTAAAATTACTGAGTCTCCCCCGCTATTGAATCAAGACGAAGCTTCTTTTTCTAATGCAGCATATTCGATTTCTAAAAATGGGAGAGATGAGCATGGAAACGTTTTGCCATTATATTTTGACACTTTAACTAGCAGAGTCCATGACTGGAAGAATCCTCTAATAGTTTATTGGTCTGCTTTGTTTATGAAGATTTTGGGTTTTAGTGTATTTAGTGCCAGACTGCCAGCAGTTCTAATGGGACTAATAACCGCAATATATTTGTATAAATACGTGATATTGGAGAATGGAAATAAAAAAACAGGCGCTTGGTGGTCCTTGTTTTTGCTGATGACTACTCCGATGTTCTTTTTGCAAGCAAGAAGAAATAATGACCCGATTAGTTTGGTGATGACGCTAATGGCGCAAATATTTTATGCCGTTAAATACTATAAGACCAAGGAAAGTAAGTATTTAATTTATTCGGCAATTGCTGCTGGATTGGCTTTTTATTCGTATTCCCCGGGGAGACTTTATGGTCCTTTGAATTTACTAATATCGATATTAATTTTGGTAAAAGGAAAAGTAAAAGACATAATAAAAATATCTTACAAGCCGTTGATAATACTTTTTTTGTTGCTATTGCCCTCACTTGTGTGGCAGTTAACTTCGGATAAGTTAGTTACGACTTTGAGGTATTCTGAAATGCTTATACCGATCAATAAAAGCACCTTGATAAATGAATTACCTTTGAAAATATTAAAATATTTTGATGTTAGTTTTCTTTTTTGGGAAGGAGATACACATACATTTCATAACACAGGAAGATTTGGAGTGTTTTTAATAAGCAGTTTGCCACTGTTTTTGGCGGGTATGTATAGTTTGATAAAAAAATTTGACAGGGTGTCTTTGATGTTGTTTATTTTCTTTGTATTGCACCCTATAGGTATAGCTTTAACTAAAGATGACTATCGAGCGGTAAGAGTAATTAATTTACTACCTGTTTTTGTAGTTATTTGCAGTTATGGTATTAATTTATTATTAAAATCAAGCAAGGCAAAAGTGATAGCTTTATTGGTCTTTATTTTTTGGCTTGTCGAATCGGTGATATTTTTACATGATTTTTATTATAAGTTTCCTATTAGACTAGCTCTTGATTGGAGGTACCGATATCAGTTATATAGTCAATTAGAATACTTGGTAGAAAGAGAAAGAAACTATGAAGGTGAAGTATACGTGGACAATAATATCTGGTTTGCTATTGATGACTTAAAATATATTGAAAACATAGAAGATAGAAATACAAATATTAAATTTACCGATGACGTGTCCATTGCAACAAGGAGCGGAGTTTTGTTTTTGACAAACAGGAAACTTGAAGAAAATGTTAAAGTAGTAACTGAATACGATGGAATGTACGTTTATGAAGCAATTGAAAAGAATTAAACCGCTTTTGTTAGTAATGTGCCTTTTGGTATCAGCAGCTCTGGCTTTGTGGAGTGGATTAAGATTTAAGAGCGATGATTATAATTTTGTATCGATTAGTTTATGCATTGTGAGTATTGTGGTTTGGGTGGTTTTTTCGTGTGTTACTTTTCGGAAAAAAGAAAAAGGGAAAAAAGAGATTTCATTTGGCCATGTTTTAATAATATTTATTTTGGCTCTGATACCTAGGTTGGTGGTGATAGACAAATTACCAAATGGTGTCTGGACTGATGAAATTGAGATATCTGTCGCTGGTGCTAATTACATTGACAAGATTAATAGGGAAAGATTGGTTGTTCCTTTTAGCTCTGAGGCAACCGGGCATCCCGGTTTGAGTCTGTTGATTACCGGCAGCGGATTGAAGTTATTTGGCAATACTGTAATGGGGCTTAGATTTCCCAGTGCTTTTTTTGGAGCCTTGAGTGTGGTGGCGTTGTATTTATTAATCTCAAAATTGCTTAGTAAAGATATTGCATTGCTTGTAAGCATACTGGCGTCATTTTCATATTGGCATTTATCTCTTAGCAGGATTGCTTTCGAAGCGACTTACTATTGGTTTTTCCAAATACTAGCATTTTATTTTGTTGTAAAGTTTTATAAGGAAAATAGCTTAACTAGTTTGATGTGGTCAGGATTGCTTACCGGACTGGGAGTATATACCTACCAAGCTTTTAGGTATTTGGCTATCGGATTTGGGTTAATGATTATCCTGATTGCCTGGAGTCGGAGGGATAAGCTGAAGAGTTTGGTCGTGCAACAGTGGCTGTTTTGGGTTAGTGTGATATTAGTAGTGTCCCCTTTTGTATTTTTTTCAAGAAGATATCCCCAGGAAGTTTTTTTCAGAGCGAATAATGTGTCAATCATGAACAAGGAGTTTGGTGACATTGACAGAGCGAAAATGATTTTGGAGAATAGTATCAAAACTGTCGGAATGCTAGTATGGCAAGGGGATCCAAATTATCGTCACAATATGGCGCAGGTACCTATGATCGATAGCTTGAGCTTGGTTTTGATGATTATTGGATTAATTGCATTGATTAAAAAGAAGAGTGGGCTACTACTAGCTGGGGTAGTTATTTTTGGTGGCATAGCCTGTGCTAATGGTGTTATGACTCACGAGCCGCCTTATGTGATACAGCCTCACTCATTGCGGACATTGGGGTTACTGCCGGTGATATTTGTATTAATATCCGTTGCGTTAGAAAAAATTAAGAATAAGAATGTTATATTTGTTATCATATTTTTTATTTCAATAATTAATTTATTTAATTATTTTGGGATAAAAGATGGCAAAAAGTTGGCCGAAGCATTTCAACGAGATATGACAGAAGCTGCAATTTTAGTTAGAGATAGTTGTGGAGAAATTCCTCTGGTGTCAAATTCCTTAGTAAACAAAGTTCATATGAATTTTTTTGCACCGGAATGTAGCTATGAAGTATTTAATAGTGAAAGTAGATACGATAAAAGGTATTTAATATTGAATGGTGTAGAGGGGATTGAAAAAGAATTTACCGGGAATCGCGTGGTGCGTATCAATTCGAATTAGCTTATAGTGAAAACCTGACAGGGATTGCTTCGAGTGATGGGATATTTGAGTATGAGGAAATGTTTATTGGCTCAGAGTTAGGGTGATAAAAGACATTACCAAAACAATGTTCCGAACCACTGGTACTGCTGGTATTAATAAAAGGGTAATAGTCTACAAACTCTGATTTGGCATAGCCTGCGTTTGGATCAGCACAACCAATCAAGAACCAAAAACCTGAAGGTAGCTGTAATTGATGGTTTTTGACGGAGAGGTCAATAATCTGTGATGTGTCCAGACTGATATTTGAATTATCAAGCTTTTCGAGTAGGGAGAGTCGGCTTACCAGGGCGTATTCATTTGTAAGTTCTATTGTTTCTACGCCTAAGCTGACAAAAAGATTAAACCAAAAGTTTGGAGCTTGTTTTTGCCAGGTATATTTAGAGAGAATGAGGTAATCGAACTCGTAGTCGTGGATGTACTGAGACATCAAGTCGAAGTATTGTTGCCGCTTATCGATTAATTTGATTTTATTATCACCAGAATAAGTTCTGATAAATATATTTTGACCAGTATCTTCAAAGGGTAAGTCACTTATTGTATGAGACATTGGAGAAGCGTACACTCCGGAATCATAAAAAGAGGGAGATAGTATGGGTTTATAACCAAGAACCGGAATCTTAAAAACCCATTCATCCCGATCAATCGCTGCCAACTTTATATCGGGGGGCAGTTTGCGTATGGCATACATTAGATTACTGTCATAAAAAGAAAGGACATATCTTTTTTTCCATTGAGTTGAGTATTCGTAGGCAGTACCCAAAATACCGAAAATGGTGCCGATGACTATTATAGTTATCAGGGCATAATATTTTTTCAATGAAATATTATCAAGAAATTTTAGAGAAATTAATGAAGTAGTGATTAAAAATAACAAACCGAATTTCATGGAAAAATCATTGGGGCCAGGTGATCTTAAAAACCAGGTAATAATTAATGGAAGGTAGATGGCAAGCCCAAAAATAATTTTGTTAGAAGTAGTAATTTTTTTATTTTTTAAAAATAGGATAGGAGTAATAAAAAAGACGACTCCGTATTCGATAATTAAGGTTGTTATGTAGTTAATTATTTTCAATTTAAAAAAAGGATATGGCTTGATGATGTATGGGTAAAGCATC
>CAZFAI010000049.1:0-4276 GCA_964516555.1 uncultured Gammaproteobacteria bacterium | reverse complement strand
GTAGGGAAAGTTTTTTGGTGCAGATACTCAATCATGCGGCCAATATTCTCGGCTTCGTTGTAGGTGGGGATAACAATAACAGCTATCTGCTTGCTTGTTTTTGTATTCATAGACCAGTATAGCAAAGAATTTACTGATAAAATAAGGCATGAATATTGATATTATTACCTTATTCCCCGATATGTTTGAATCTCCGTTTTCGGAGAGTATGATTAGACGGGCTGTTGACAATAAGTTGGTTGAAATCAAGACGCACAATCTGAGGGATTGGGCACTTGATTCTTATGGCACAGTGGACGATAAACCTTTTGGAGGAGGAGTGGGAATGCTACTTCGACCTGAACCGATTTACAGGGCAATTGAGGATGTAAGGGGGGGTAAAAAATCAAAAGTGATTGTTATGTCAGCCGGTGGCAAGCGGTTTACCCAAGAAAAAGCAGAAGAGTTATCGACGATCGACAATATGATAATTGTTTGCGGACATTATGAGGGGTTTGACCAGAGAATTTTGGATTATATGGCAGACGAGGTCATTTCGATTGGTGACTATGTGTTGACCGGAGGAGAACTGGCAGCTATGGTGGTGGTGGATGCTACAGTCAGACTGCTACCGGGAGTACTGGGTAAAGATGAGTCGAGCCAGATAGAAAGCTTTTCAAAACTGGAGATTGGGGGTAAACAAATGAGAGTGGCCGAATATCCGCAGTACACCAGACCAAGAGAATTTATGGGTCATGAGGTACCAGAAATATTGCTATCGGGAGACCCAAAAAAAATCAAAAATTGGCAGGAAGAACAAATTAAGGAAAATTTAAAAAACAAGAGTACCGCTGGCAAGAAGTAGAGCAAGGATTCCAATCAGAATATATTCAATGACGATGGACATTTGTAAATCTCCCCGCTTGTAGTGATGATAGATACTCCAGGAAAAATAGAGGGCGGTAGTAGCGTAGACAACGCGACGCTGCATGTGCTTGTCAAAACTAAAGATAAAAAATAGAACGAGACCGGAGACTAGAATAAAAGCAAGAGCAAGATATTCTAATGGTTTTTGTTCGATTTCGCGGAACATGGTTTTTGACATATTAGAAAATTGACCCGGCCCGGGTGTATAGAATTAATAACAAAATAATTGCCAGGAAACCAACGTGTCCGGCGGCAGATCCGGCCATTCTTTTGGTTTTGTTTTTTAGAGTCAGGTAACCATCGATCACTAGCACCATAATAATAATTCCGAACATGACTAAACCGATAACTTTGCTGATCGACAGCGGGCTAATAGTTTTGACGGTCATTTGGTTTTCGCCAAGTATTGGCCGACTGTTAATCTGATCTGATTTAGTTTGGGGTGGTTTGGCGTTGACTGCAACCTGTCCGTTTAGCGGAGTACCGAAATGTTGGACAACCAGAGTTGTTTTGACGCCATTTAAGACGCCGTCAACGACACCGATACCGATCTCCTGGTATTTAGTGCTGACGATATTGGCTTTGTGAGTAGGAGACTTCATCCAGGCACGCATCATGCTATTGGTATCGTAGAAATCTTTGGCTAAATTCTCACCGGCGATAGAATAGCTGTAGTTTACCTGCGAAAAGAAATCCCAGGGAGTTTTGCCCTGAGGCGAGTCGTGAGACCAGTAATCGTTGTCAAACATATCACGAGCTTTGGCGGCGGCCGCTTGGGAAAGCGTTGGGTTGTATTTGAGTGGCGGCAGACCTTCCTTGATTCGTTCCTCGTTGGTTGATTCAAAAACCTTATCAATGGTAATTTCCGAGGAATATCCCAAAACACCAGGCTGAAGTACGGTAAAAGATTTGATTAGCGACTGATTGAAGAGATAGAGGGCAATAAAGAGGGCAAGAAAACTCGGGTGCAACAGCAGGGCTTTGTGGTTGTTCTTTTCCTGTGGTACGAATAAAAGTGAAAGTAAGCGCTTCACAATAAAAGTATAAGTTATTTTTTGGTACTTGCCAAGCGAGTGGAAAAAACCAGCGGCAGAGCAAAAGACGCTATATGACCAAGATAATAAAAGCGGCAGAGCAAGTTGACATTGCAACAGCTTGACTCTAACATCAGCCGGTCGATGAGATAAGCGGCGGTGGATACAAAAAGCGGCAGGACAATAAATTGATGTTGACGAAGATAGATCATATTAAAAAGGAAAGAAATTAGAAATAAGATCGGCAGCCAATAGCGGGTACAGTTCGAAGTGCCGGCAACGTCGCCATCGAAGCTTAGGGGTTGGACTTCGGGAAGCGGCTGGACTAGTTGCGGGGGTGGTTCCTGGTCGTCGACTTGGTCAAAGTCTCCCAGGACTGAGCCTGAGGTTTGGATGATGGGAGAGGTTGGGGTGGGCTGATTATCCCCTCCTCCGACACTACCGGTAGTGGTTGTAGATGATGTGGTGGTTGATGAAAGGTTGGTAATTAGAATAGTTTTGACGTTGCTATCTGTGGTCGGATAAGGAGATGTAGACCCAAATTCAACCATGCGAAGGGTTAGGTTGTTTAATTGAGCTGAGGAGGATTTTCCCCGGACAGTAACCGTACCGTTGTAATTACCTGTGCTGTCAGTTAGGAAATAAGGGTGTAAATTCCAATCACTGTTTGTACCTTTAAAATTTAGCCATGTGGTGCCATTATAAGTTTGAAAATTATTTTCGCTAGATCCCGTACCGCCAAAGGCTTTTATGTGATAGTTGGTATTTGGCTTGGCATTTTGGATTGAAAAGGAAACTGTAAAAGGTGTGTCTTTGACGGCAGATTCCGGCAAGGAGTTTATGGTGAGAGATTTTATTAAAGGTGCTTCGGTGTCACACTGGAAATTAAGGTCAATTTCAAAATTTTGGACCAGGCCTTGGTATTCATTTCCCGAAAGTTGATCAAATTGAGATTGGAATGTTATTTGTTTTGAAATATTTTGCGGGATGGTACCCAAGGAGATTGGTTGGGTTGAATTTAGAAGTGAGGAAAGTGTAAAAGCACTGGTATCGATGGTTATCAAGATGGCGTCAGAGAGCTGGGATATTGTCTCCTGATTATTTTCTAATTTAACCGAAAGATAACAGGAGGCATTCCGGTTGTTATTTACGGTCAAATATTGGGTGGAATTAAAACCCGGAGCAATGTTGGTTTCGGAAAAGAGAGGTAGATTTTCGACGACATCGCAGGAAGATGAAGAGCAATTGACGGTAATATCGTTACCGGCGAGGGCGGGTTTGGCTAGGGCAAAAAGCAATAGGAAAAATATTAATTTTTTCATTAGAGGCTAAATAACATGTTGTCTACGATTGGTGTCGTTCCATCAAAAATATTTAAGTAAATATTGGCCGGTTTGGCAAGATCAGGTATACAGATACCAGACGAACAAGTACCCAAAATCAGTTCTTTTCGGTAGATACCGTCTGTTACCAACGAGGGGTCAATCGTTCCAAAAGCACCCTTTTCGACTCCGAATTTACTGTTGTAAATTATTTCGTAGGTATAGGGCGTCTTTTGAGAATAATTTTGCGGCAGATTTGCGATTTGTAAGGTGATATGGCCAAAAGATTTGGAGGTTATTTGGGCAGATAATCCAGCCGGAGGTAAAAATGACATGGACATGAGAGACATGGTCGCTTTGGCTGTCGGAGTAGCAGTTTCCCAATCACTCCAGTCATTGTAGGCATCTACACCGTCGACTATACGTCTAACGGACTCACCGCTGACCGATATCAAATCCCAACTGTTGAAGTTATTCCAAGCAACATAGTCAATTTCGACACCGGCAGGGTTTAGGAGTTTAAGAGAGCCAACATGGTCAAGCCAGGAGACCTGCTGTCCTCCGAGGTTCAGGCTGACCGAATTATCCGAGGTATCCCAAAAACCCCAAGTGGTAGCATCGTGGGAAAGGTAGGCAAAGCCCTTGGCCGGAATACTGATGTTACGGTTTATCGTATATGTTTTGGAATTGCTTTGAAGCTTCCAATTTTTTAGACTAACAGGAAAGTTGCTATTGTTGTACAATTCTACCCATTCGTTTTTGTCGTCAAGACCGGATCCGGACGGAACATCAAAGAGTACTTCATTGATAACTATGGTGGGATAAGTAGGTTGACGATCAACGATTAATTTCCAAACTTGACTAAATTCACTAATGTTTCCCTTGCTGTCCTTTGCCCTAACACGCCAATAATAAGTGCCGTCAGGTGAGTTCGGTGCGCTTATACGAGATAGTGTCAACCAGTCAGATCGGTAAGCTAAATTATTTAGTTGTTGATTACGATATGATTCGTAT
>CAZFAI010000048.1:3379-4421 GCA_964516555.1 uncultured Gammaproteobacteria bacterium | reverse complement strand
CAAAAGTATTAGCACAGTTACCAGTCAGGTTCCCGGATTCGGACACGAATATTGGGGCAACATATTGGGGCGTGACTTCGGCCCGGGATATGGCAAATATATCGAATAACATAGCTTCAGTAACAAATGCCATATCAAGTATTTCCAGTGCTGCAAACTCAAGTTACGGGGCATCGGGAGTGGGTTCTTCGGGCGGAGCTTCGGGAGGGGGTGGTGGTGGTGGCGGTGGCGGCGGTGGAGGAGCAGGCTGATTTATCTTCGAATATTTCTTCTGACAATTTCGCAAGCAGCTTCCAGTGTATTTTCCAATTGACCGGTTGGGTTAATTAACAGTTCATACCTGATACGACTGTTTTCCTCCATTCTGGATTTATACCTCATCCATTCGGACCAATCGTCTTTAATCCTCTTGCGGAAGTCTTCCCTTTGGGCATTTGGGTCACGGGCAAAAAACCGGTCTTTTAGAACAGTCAGGCGTTCGGTGCCAACGTAGATTATCTGAGTATTATTTATTAGGGCTTCTGCTTCTTGGGGTGAAAAATTTTGTTCAAAAAAAGCTTGGATGCCAATTGCGCGACTTGGGTCAATTCTCCAGAATGCGCTTTGGCCATGTATAACCCGCAAGATATCCCGGCGTCTGGTTCCTTTGCCTCCTCCGTAAAGAACATATTCGGCATAAACATTATTATCAATGTTTTGCCGGAATTCTTCGGGCGTTATAAAATTGTAATCAACTCCATTGATTTCTCCGTCTCGTGGTGAGCGGGCAGCGTCGGTGACAATTCTGTGAATATCCGGGAACTCTTCTACAAGGCGTTTAAGGACAGAATCTTTTCCTGTACCGGTAGGGCCGGTTACGATTTCTAATTCACCTATTTGAACTTCAGGAGTCATTATTGAGTCCTATAATAACATACTTTACACCTATATCAGTTAACATATTTGGTGCAATCTCTCCTGTAAAAGCTCCGCTTTCCTCAAAGTGCATATTTTGAGCACCAATTTTTATATTAGTACCTTTAGTTGCTTCAATTGCTGTAGT
>CAZFAI010000048.1:0-3369 GCA_964516555.1 uncultured Gammaproteobacteria bacterium | reverse complement strand
CCAGAATTCCGTCGAGGTTGATGTCGTAGAGGATTTCTTCGCTAATTAGTCGATAGCTAAGAAGTTCTTCGGGTTTGAACCAGAGAGAGATTTCTTTTTCAGCTTCATCCGGTGAACCTGAGGCGTGTACTAGATTTCGGACAGATCGGCCATCAATATCGGCAATTTCATATGAATCAATGGTAAAGTCACCCCGGATAGTGCCGACGTCTGATGTTCGGGGTTCGGTAGAGCCACAGATCTTTCTGACAACCGTAACGGCGTGCATACCCTGCCAAACCATGGCGACCACCGGACCGGAAGACATGTATTTTACTAAGTTGTTTAGAACTTTATCTCCTACTTCGGATGGGTTTTCTGAGGGAGGAGTTTTGTTTTGGGCTTTGTAAGATTCGATAGCTTTGGTACCGGTTTTTACTTTCCATTCCGGGTCTACGTTGTAGTGTCTGTCGATTATTTCGGCAGAAGGGACTAACATTTTGAGAGCAACAAGCTTTAGGCCTGATTTTTCGTATCTTTTGATTATTTCACCAATTAATGTTCTTTGAATTCCGTCGGGTTTTATAACTACCAGTGTTTTTTCTTTTTTTATATCCATATTTATTTGCGCATCAAATAAGTAATGCTAGAATTTTTACATCTGAACTGGTTTAAATCAAGCACTTACTGTAATAGTGAGTAATATAAATAACAAGTATTGATATATTGACAAACGTCTATATAATATCTTGTATGGATAAAATATTCAAAGCACTGGCTGACAAGAATAGAAGGATTGTTTTGACTTTGTTAAAAGAAAAAGGACCGATGTCTGTTAATGAGATTTTGGAACATTTTGATATAACACAAGCGACATTGTCCAGTCATTTATCGGTTTTGAGAAAAGCAGATTTGGTGATGGTAAATACAAAAGGAAAACAAAGAATATATGAAATAAATATGAGATTGATAGAAATCTTTGTAAGTCATATTAAAAAATTTGGCACAGAATCGGTATTTAGTGATAATAAAGAGATTATTCCCAGAAAGAAATCAAGCTAGTATTTGACTATAGGATAAAGATGTTGTAAATTCATGGTAGATAATAATAGTTTATTTTTCTATCAAAAAATGAAAATAAATGGGATAAAAGAAAAAATTGGTGCTAATTCAGCAGAGGAAATAGTTAGTATGATATTGGGCTTGATGGTAGTGGTGGTGGTAATTGGATTGGTGGTTAATTTTGTACAGAAAAGAAGGGGCAGTATAGATATTCCAGGTATAAATACTTTTGAGAATTTATCTTTGGCTGATTCGGAAGAAGATAAAAATATTGAGGAATCGACAGCTGATTCAGCAGACTATGTTGTTGCTATGGGAGATAGTTTGTGGAAGATTGCTGAAACAAAATTGGGAAGTGGGTATTTATGGAAAGACATTGCTTCTTTAAATAATATTACAAACCCGGGATATATTGAAGTTGGTCAAACATTAGCTTTGCCGGAAGAGAAAGAAAGCGAAGTTGTTAGTGCACAATTAACATCGCCTAGTGTGAAAGAAGGTGAGGACTATACAGTTGTTAAGGGTGACCATTTATGGAAATTGGCAGTATCTGCTTATGGTGATGGTTTTAGGTGGGTTGATATTTGGCAGGCAAACGAATCCACGATAGCAAATCCGTCTGAAATTGAGATTGGAATGACACTGAAAATTCCGAAAATTGAGAGTAATTCTGTGGTAGAATAAATCGCAAGTGCGGCTATAGTTTAGTGGTAAAATATGTCCTTCCCAAGGATAGGTCGAGGGTTCAATTCCCTCTAGCCGCTCTAGGCGAAAGTGTTGAGTTTAGCCGAAGTAGCTCAGCCCGGTAGAGCATGGCTTTCGTAAAGCCGGGGTCAGGGGTTCGAATCCCCTCTTCGGCTCTTAATATGTAGTAAAATATAACTACAAACAATAATATGCCAGAATTTAAAAGATCAAGGCTGGAGAGAAAAGCCGAGGAACAAATTACCAAAAAAACCGTACTGCTGGGTTTGATAACTTTGGTGACAGTGATATTGGTAATTGTTTTTGGGTTGCCCTTTCTGGTGAGGTTTTCAATATTTTTGGGAGAAGCAAAGAGTAGCCGGGAAGTAGAAGAAAATGAGGGGATTCCACCATTGGCTCCAAGACTTGTTTTACCATTTGAGGCAACAAACAGTGCCAAGATTACAGTTGTTGGTACAGCAGAAGCAAACACAAATGTCGAATTGTTAAAGAATGATTTTTCTTGGGGAAAAGTTGAGGTGAGCAGTGAAGGAGATTTTTCATTTGAAGATGTTGAGCTGGATTTAGGTAGTAACAATTTTAATGCGTTGGCGATTGCGGACAATGGGTTGAGTAGTGACTTGTCGTTACAGTATGAAGTTATTTATGACAATGAATTCCCAGCTGTAGAGGTTACTAATCCGGGAGAAGAGAGTGTGACGGTCGATTTTGCTGATTTTGATATTATCGGACAAACTGAAAAGGAAGCCAGCGTTTTGGTAAATGGAAGAGTAGCAATCGTGAACAATGAAGGCCAATTTAAACTAAAAGTTCAACTTAATCCCGGGAAAAATGATATTGAAGTTACGGTGACTGATTTGGCTGGAAATGAAACAAAGAAACGGGTGGCGGTTACATACGATATTTAAATCAAGAACAGAAGCAACAGACTCCAGGGGTATAGTAGCGAATTGGCAAATAAGGAATGGAAGATTAGGGCAAGCAAGATCGATTGATGTGTAAGGTCTGATTTTGTAAAGTATTGCCTCAAGCCCAACATAAAAAGGGAAAGACCAATGATACCGGTTGTAATGAGAATATTTAGCAGTGATGAATCAAATGCTGCGTTAGCGTGGGAATCGGGATTATTGATGTTGCGGTAGGAGGAAATATTGTTGTAGCCAATACCAATTATTGGGGATTTTGGAACAAGCTGAATTGCCTCCCGATAATTGTCAATTTTGGCTTGGATGGAAGAAGTCCTTTCGAGCTTGGTACCTTCCCCGGGCATGCGAGGGAGAAGCAGGATCGTAAAAGAAAAAATCAGAAAACTTAAGATAAATATTTTTTTGTTTCTTATCTTAGTAGAGATGAAATAGAAAGCAATTAGAAAAGCCAGGAGAGTGGATCGACTGTAAGTTAGGGATAGACCAAGATATGTGAGTGCAATTAAGGGGGTGATCTTGAATTTGGCCTTGATAAACAGAAAGATAAGAACTGAGAGAAATATTTGGGCGGTAAAGGTCGGATCAAAAAAGGTACCAACAAGCCGATATAGATGAGGATCCCAGTTGAGGGATTTGAAGTACGTAAAATCCGGCCAAAAGAAATATTGAATTAAGCCAAATAAAATGTTGGCAAGAA
>CAZFAI010000047.1:1993-4719 GCA_964516555.1 uncultured Gammaproteobacteria bacterium | reverse complement strand
TTTAAAACCAAGAAAATCGGTATAAGGTTCGATACTTTGAACAACAATTTCACCGGTTTCGATGCCTTCTTTGGCAATATTGATGAATTGTTTGCCGTCGTTATAATAGTTATTGATTACTGGGGCAATTTTTAAATATGCAAGCTTTGAGTAGGTTACTTCAATTGTAGAAACATGAGTTTTTAGATTTGTTAGATTGGTTTTTAGTTTATTTAAATCTTTCTCCTTTATGGCAAGTTGGAGTTCAGAAGCTTCCTGCTTAGCTTGGAGGGCGGTCGAATAAATTTTTTTGCCCGGAACGAAAACAAAGAAAAAAACAAGAACAAAGAATACTGAGAAAAATATCAACAATATAGAGAAGATGGTTTTTAATTTTTTCTTATTATCCGGAGTAGACAGGGACAAAAAGAAGGACTTTAATCTTTCTTTTAGTGTTAATTTTGTTTTTTCAGGCTTAATTGCTTGGGGGCGGTCCATTTGGAAAAGTGAGGATTAATAACAATTAATTCTATCATTTTACCATCTGGAGATCATGGCAAGGGGAGTTTTAAGAATAATAAAAATTTCCTGTCTTAAAGAGCGGTTACGAATATAATGAGAGTCGAGCATGGCTCTTTGCTCGAAAGACAGTTCATTTCTACCGGATGTTTGCCACTTACCGGTAATGCCGGGCTTGACTGAACGGATATCAAAAATATATTTTTGAGTATGAGGAAATTTGGCTTCATATTCCTGAAGCTCTTCTTCCCGGTAAGCTCTGGGTCCAACAAGACTCATTTCCCCTTTTAGTACGTTTATCAGTTGTGGAAATTCGTCGATGGTAAGGGTTCTGATGAGTTTACCGACGGGCGTAATTCTCGGGTCTTCTTTCATGGGTAATTTCCAGCCAGCTTCTTTGTATTTTTTCCACAAATCAGGATAATTTTCTCTTAGGCGCTTATCATTATCCCCGGTATACATTGATCGGAATTTGTACATTAAAAATTCACGACTGTCTTTGCCAACTCTTTTCTGCTTAAAGATAATCGGACCCGGAGATGTGAATTTTATGATAATTGCGGTTAAAAGAAAAATTGGGGAAAACAAAATGAGTAGGAATAATGAGCCAAGGACATCTATTAACCTTTTGATGAAACAAAAGGCAAAAATTCTTTCCTTTAAAAGAAATTTGCTGGATTTTTCATTTATCATTTTCGGATTTCAGAAAATAATGTTCTGTTTTTTTGCTTGATACAATTTTTCCAACTAAGTCGCGCACATAAAAACTGTCGTTTATATTGCATACAAGCAAAGCGTCACCTGTATCAATAATAGCAAGGTCTTGTACGCCGACAAGTCCAATAATTTTATTTTTATTGTCTGTTGATAAATAACAATTCTTTGAATTAACGGTAGAGTATGATCGGTGTTTGTTGTTGATGGCAATATTGTTGTTATCTTTAGGACTGTGTTTAAAAATTGATTTCCATTCACCAATATCGTTCCAGGTGAAGTCTGCTTTTATCATGGCCAGTTGACGACTTTTTTCAGAGATTACTTTGTCGATGGGGAGCTCTGGGGAAAGGGAATAAACTTTGTTTAAAACTATCTCGTTTTTGGGATTTTCTTCAAGTTTTAAATATAATTTAAAATATTCCGGATTAATTCTGGCGATTTCGTTTATCAGGGTATCTGCGTGATAAGTATAAATACCAGAATTCCAATAACTTTTTGATCCGAATATATTTTCCAGTTTTTTACCTTTGGGTTTTTCGACAAAATTACTAACCTGATAGTAATTGTCAACTTTTTTGTCTATGAGGATGTAGCCAAATGATGGATTGGGGTGGTCGGGCTTGTAACCAATGACAACTATTAGTCTATTTTCGGAAGCGATAAGTGCCGAGGTCTTTATGTTATTTGTGTAACTTTGGGTATTTTGAATGTATTGATCAGAAGGTATGGAGGTGATAACCGCGTCGGGATTTTTATTTTTTATTACTGCTGTGGCAAAAAGAATGGCCATTAAAGTGTTCTTTTTTTGGGGTTCAGAAAGAATATTGTTAGGATTTATATATTTACTAGTGTGGGCTTTGATTTTTTCTTCGTAGCGGTTGTTGGTAACAAGATAAATGTGGTCTTTTGGAACTACTTTTATTGCCCTTTTTATTGTTTGAAGCAGGAGGGAGTCGTTGCTAAGGATTTGGAGAAATTGTTTTGGGTGAGATGCACGGGATAGAGGCCATAGCCTTGGTCCTGTACCACCACAAAGGATAATTATGTAGTGGTTTTTTGTTTCTGTTGCCATAGCATGAGTACGGATTTCTTAAAGTTTAGCATAAAAATTTGGTCTGAAAACCGATTGGCATTTTTGATGCAATCGGTTGATGAGAAATTGTCCGGATTAAAATTTTTAATTGCAAATGATAGCGATTTTGTGGTTTGTTTTCTAAAAAATAATCCGGTTTTTTCCGAAATAACAGTTTCGGTTACACCTCCTTTATTGTATGCGATAACGGGTTTACCACAGGCTTGCGCTTCTATGGGTGTAATTCCAAAATCTTCGTTTTGTGGACAAATTAAGGCCCGGCAATGTTGATAAAGATTGATTAATCTTTTTTGCGATACAGGACCAAGTAGCTTAATTTTGTCATTGTTAAGTGAGGAGATTAGAGTTTTTAGCTGTTTTTCCAAGCGGCCAGTTCCGACAATTTTTAATTCTACATTTCGGACATGGCATGCCTTAA
>CAZFAI010000047.1:0-1983 GCA_964516555.1 uncultured Gammaproteobacteria bacterium | reverse complement strand
CCTTAATTGCCAGATCGATTTTTTTGTGGGGAACTAATCTTGAAACGATCAGAAAATAAGAAGAGATTGATTGTTGGGACTTTGGTAGAGGTGAAAATAATTTTAAGTCAATACCAGGGTGAATAATTTTGGGAGTGAGATTGTAATGTTTAATTATTCTTTTTTGAACAGTTTTTGAGTTACAAAAAACGTAGTCTGGTCGGTATTTGAAATAATTATCATATTTTTTGTAGAGATTTAGAATAGGTTTTAAAAATAGAAATTTTTTGGGTGTGTTATATAGATAGCGATTGATATTGTGGAAATAACAAACAAAAAGGCTACTTGCTGGCGTGATAAGAGAGTGGCCGATTGTGGAGGTGGTTGAGATAATTATATCGAAACCGGAAAAATCAAATTGTTCTACTGCTGGAATATATAAGGGAGTGTAATAAATAGGATTATTTTTTGAATTTGGTAGCTTGTTGATAAAAGAAGTAATGATTTTTTGGTTTTTAGGTAGCCAGGGGGTACATTTTGGATCGTAAACTAAAGTAAACAAAACAGCTTTAGGGAAAATTTTGAGTATATCAAGCAGGACTTTTTCAGCTCCCCCCCATTGGTTTAGCCAGTCATAAAATACGGCTACTTTTGGTGCGGACTTAAGGTTTGTTGATATGTATTTAGTGTTAGTTTTGCTGTACTTTGCCATGAATATTTTTTAAATTGTTTTCGGCCTTTGCTTATTAAAGCTAGTCTTAATTTATCATTATTTTGAAGTTTTCGGATTTGATCGACCAATTCGTCTGATTTGTGAGGGTCAAAATAGAGAACTGAATCCTGATAGATTTCAGGTAAACAGCTGGCGTTGGAAGAAATTACTGGACAATTGAGTGCCATAGCCTCCAGACCAGTCAGGCTAAATCCTTCCATCAAAGACGGGTGAACAAGGGCTAGTGCTTGTGAGTATATCTTATTAAATTGACTGTCATCAATATAACCCAATATTTCGACTTGTTTTCTGATTTTTTTATCAATAGAATTCATGAATTTATCTACAAATACATTACGACCGGAAATGATTTTTAGAGTAATATCGGGCAGGTTTTTAAGAGCTTTAAGGATTATGGGAACATTTTTGTGTGGATATAGGTTGCCGGTGTATAAAATATAATTTGACGCTTTTTTGACTTTTTGGTTATATTCTGTGAATTTGGGATCAACAGCTTCATGGGTGGTAGTCACATGGTTGTTGGGGAGTTTATAATTTTTGATTAAAAATTTTTTCCAATAATTACTGGGAACAATAATTATGTTGTGTTTGATTGTGTGTGAAGTTAGGGTGCGATACATCAGGTATTTTAGCCAGTAAGTCAGCGGGTTTTTGGTAGTAGTATCGCTACCCTTAAAAAAATGTTTAATAAGGTCATGAATAGTTACGACGGATTTACCAAAATATAAAATCGGCTTATTGAAGTGAGTAAAATGAACCAGATCCGGCTTTAATTTGTATAAAAGGAATGGTAAAAATAGTTGCTCTTGCAAAGAATAATGTTGTATTTTAGTGGTAATAATATTAAATTTGTCTTTTAAGTCTTGTCTCGATTCTTTTTCCAGCTCCGGATAAATTAGGATAGAAAATCGGTAATTAGAAAAGTCGGGTAAGTAGGATAGTGCTTGAAGTAAGTTTTTGGTGTAACGACCGATTCCGGTATGCTTTGGGCCATATAGACGGGCGTCAATTAAGATATGTTTCATAAATATCTTGCTTTAAACACTCTAACCATTTCCATAATTTTAATTCCTGACATAACCAGAGCTTGAATAAATTTTGGGTAACTAGAAATTAAATTTTCTTGATAAAAAATTCTCATGGCATTAGTACTGGCTAATGCTGATCTGATTTTTGTCTCCCTTGAAGCCCTGGTAATATCTTTTGATTGTTTTTTGATTCCGGAGGATACTCCCTGAAAGTGGGTAATTTGGCAATTCGGGTCGAAATAT
>CAZFAI010000046.1:0-4878 GCA_964516555.1 uncultured Gammaproteobacteria bacterium | reverse complement strand
CTCCGCAAAAGAAACTGGCGGCTTTCCCATTTCCACAGCTTTCATACAAAGATGCAGTTAACCGCTTCGGTTCCGACAAACCTGACACGCGTTTCGGAATGGAGCTTCAGGACCTGACAGAAGTTCTAAAAAACAAAACTGAGTTTAATGTTTTTAATCAGGCTGCAGTTATCAAAGCAATTATTGTTCCAAAAGGCGCTTCTTTTAGCAAGAGCCAGGTGGAAAAACTGGAGAATCTCGCCCGGGAAAAAGGTGCCAAAGGGCTTGCCTACGCCAGGGTAGTCGATCAAAAACTGGATACTGGCATCTCCAGATTTATAAGCGTGGAAGTAGCCCTTAGTCTGATAACCAAAACAAAAGCCAAAGACGGTGATTTGTTTCTTTTTGTAGCCGATGAGCTTGATCTGGTCAACAAAATACTTGGTCATGTCCGGCTAAACCTTGGCGACATTCTTGGTCTCCGTGATCCCAACATTTTAGCTTTCAACTGGGTGACAGGTTTTCCTTTTTATGAAAAAAATGATGAAGGTCAACTGGATTTTGGCCACAATCCTTTTTCCATGCCCAAAGGCGGAATTAAAGCTCTCGAAACCCAGGACCCTCTAGATATCGAATCCTATCAATATGACCTAACCTTAAATGGTTATGAGCTGGCATCCGGATCCATTAGAAACCACGAACCGGAAACTTTAGTTAAAGCTTTTGAAGTAATTGGCTATGGCAGGGAAGAAGTCATTAAAAAATTTGGAGGTATGTATAACGCTTTCCATTATGGTGCTCCTCCTCATGGAGGTTGGGCTATTGGTATTGACCGCCTGTTAATGATTCTACTTGACGAAGCCAATATTCGCGATGTTTACGCTTTCCCGTTAAACTCCAATGGTATAGATTTAATGATGAACGCTCCCAGTCCGGTATCAAAAAAGCAGCTGGATGATGTCGGGCTAAGTCTGAAACCCAATGTCAACCGATAAAAAGATATTAAAGATAGATATATTGATACTTGTCGTTTTATATCTTATCTTTGCCTTTACTCTTCCGACTTTCGGCTTTTGGCAAACCTATGACCAATCCCCGGAGTTGGTTTACGACCAGTCATTTGACAATCTTCTTGCTTATCAGCACCCACCGCTTCCCGAAATTAAAGCCAATTCTGTTCCTTATCTTCAGGCTCCGTACTTTATTATATTGGACTCCAACACCAATACTATTCTGGCCTCCCGAAACGCTAATTCCAAAATATTTCCAGCATCTATCACAAAGTTAGCCACGGCCTTAACTGCTCTTAACATCTACCCGCTCGACGAAGTTATTACCATTAAAGAAGAATACAAGGAAGGCAAGGTGATGGAACTCATACCGGGAGAAAAAATGACCGTCAGATCACTGGTATCAGCCACTCTGGTTTTCTCGGCCAATGACGCCGCCTACGCCCTTGCCCAATATCATCCCAATGGTGTTCAGGGTTTTGTTGATCATATGAACCTGATGGTTAGAAAATACAACCTGGTCAGTACCAATTTTACTAACTATGATGGCCTGCACAACGACAATCATTACTCAACTGTCTACGAGTTGTCTCAACTGGGTAGAATTGCCATCAAAAATCCTTTCGTTACCGAAATTATTAGGTCTAAGGAAATTAGTCTCTCTGATGTTAGTGGCCAACACCCCTACCACCTGCTTTCAACCAATGAAATGATTGACCTTGTGCCGGAAATCGAAGGTCTAAAGACCGGTTGGACTCCGGAAGCAGGAGGTTGTTTTGTTGGGTTGATAAATATTGACGGCCACTACCTGATTAGTGTTGTTGCCCAAAGCGAGGATCGTTTTGGTGACACTCAAAAACTGATTGATTGGGCCAAGCAAAACGTAACCTGGCAATTGTATCGTTAATTCTTCTGCAAGTAGTCCTCAGTTATTGCCGGCACATAAGCAACAAAATCTCCGTCTCCTTCAAATACGAATATCGGCTGCATAAATTTAGTTAGAGTTATCGGTTCAAAGTAGGCCAGGTACATTTTTCTAATTTTTACATTGCTCTCTTTCACGTCTTTTGCAGGCCAGTAATTTCCGCTTTTCAAATCTTCCCAAGCCTGACTGGCAGTTTTTATTGGATAAGTAGCCAGCAGGGGTTCATTTTGAATTGGTGCATATCTATAATCAGCTCCGATAATCCTTTTTCCTGCCACGTCCGAACCACTGACCAGAACGGAAACATTGGCACTATTGAAATTGGTCGACAATATTGGCATCTTATCCATATCCGGTCTGTAAAAATCTACTCGGATAACGTTAGCCTCAGAAATTGATGAAACTTCCCTCAGGCTGTTCATATCAATCTTCATAAATGTAGCCTGGTTTCTCCCTTTATCCAGATCTCCCAGCAAACTTTCTCCACCCGACCTCAAAAAGCTTATAGCAGCATCAATTGCCTGTTTTTCGCTAAAATTACGTCCCGGATTTAGCAGCATTTGGTCGTTTGCGTAGGGATATTCTAATTTAAAACTACTTTCCAGGACATTCATAGTTAGTGTTTTATTAAAGTTATCGTTTCGGAATTTATAAACACCGGGAGTTACCTCCTCAGGATTACCGTCAAATCCCAAACCCCTGGCAACTATTTTGTCCTGATCCAGTGCCATAAAACTGCTGCTTGATCTGTAAAATACATATACTTTTGCCTGGTCGGAAAAACTTGGCAACTGGTCGTCGGCAAACTCCTGTACAAAGTTTTTTCTTTCAAACTGTTTTTCCGGAAATACAATTCGGGGCAATATTCCGTATCTTATTGTTGGTGGCTGGTAAGGCGGGTTGGCTGCCCGGTATGCTTTGATGGCCGCAGAAGAAGCTGACCACAAAATAGCCAGCGCAATCACGCCCACTCCACCGTATTTGATCAAAAGCCGGCTCATGTGAGCTGTATGAGTTAAAGACATATAAAGTATTTTACATAATATTTTGCTTTCTTGGTGATAAAATATTAGCCATGGAACAGCAAACAGTTAGAACACGCATGGCCCCTAGCCCCACCGGAGATATCCATGTCGGTGGCCTGCGCACACTACTTTACAACTATGCTTTCGCCAAGCAAAACAACGGTCAATTTATCTTAAGGATAGAAGATACCGACAAAAAAAGGGAAGTTCCCGGAGCAGTCGATCGAATTCTTTCGGTCATAAAGGCTTATGGTCTCTCCTGGGACGAAGGCCCTGAAATTGGCGGACCCTACTCTCCCTATATTCAAAGCGAACGCTTGGATATTTATAACCAACACATAAAAATTTTATTAGATCAAAAAAAAGCTTATTATTGCTTTTGCAGCCCGCAGCGGCTCTTGGAAATGCGCCAAAAGCAGCAAGCCTCTCATCAGTTACCAAAGTATGACCGTCACTGTCTTAATTTAAGTCAGGAAGAAATTGACAAAAAGTTAGCCGCAGGAGAGCCTCACGTTATCAGGCTTCTGGTTCCGGACAATGAGGTGATCACTTTCGAAGATGTTGTCCGTGGTCCGATTAGTATTAACACCAACGAAATCGACGACCAGGTCTTGATAAAATCCGACGGCATTCCAACTTATCACTTTGCCGTTGTCGTTGACGATCATTTAATGAAAGTTAGCCATGTCATCCGCGGTGATGAATGGATATCTTCGGCTCCAAAACAAGTTATTCTATATCGCTATTTTGGTTGGGAATTACCCATCTTTGCCCACATTACCGTATTTTTAGATCCGGATGGTAATGGCAAAATGAGCAAACGCCACGGTTCCGTCTCTGCTAAGGGGTTTCTGGATGAAGGTTATCTACCACAAGCCATGCTCAACTTTCTGATGCTTTTGGGTTGGAATCCGGGAACCGATCAGGAAATTTTCACTCTAAAACAATTCATTGACCAGTTTAGCCTCGACCGTCTTCACAAAAAACAGCCCGTCTTTGACCGCAAAAAATTGGATTATCTGAATGCCCACTACATTAGGGAAAAAACTGACTCAGACCTAGCAGCCCTGCTCAGGCCTTTTGTTCCCGACCTGGATCAGGAGATTCTTATCAAATTAACGCCTCTTCTCAAAGAAAGAATTGTCAAGTTGACTGACGCATTTGTTCTCACTAGATTTCTGGTCAACAGGCCAAAATACGAAAAAATTCTCCTGCTTCAACGCGGTCTTGACGAAGCCCTCGCCCGGGATATGTTGATCAAAACCAAATCCCTTCTGACTCAAATAGAGGATTGGACTACCGAAAATCTCCAATCTCAGCTTCTAAAATTAGTAGCCGACAACAAATGGAACACAGGACAATATTTTATGGTCTTTCGTGTTGCCATCTGCGGTTCATCAGTTACTCTGCCCGTTGTCGAATCATTACCGATTTTGGGTAAGTCCCTAACTCTTGAACACCTGGATATTGCCATTGGCAAGCTAAGATCTTAAGCCCAAAGCTTTTCGTATCCAAAAAACAATAATCTACTGATATAATTCCAAAATGACAATCGAACTATCACCTTGTGCTTTTTGCAACAATCAAAGCGTCGCAATCGACAAAAAGACACCCTGTATCATTAGATATTGTATGGGTAAAGAATTTGAAGTCTTACCCCCTGGTACAAATTGCAACTTTCGGGTTGAGCGTCCCTTGGTTGACGGTAAACGGACGGTTGCTATTCACGGTATATTAGTCAGATAGGTGGTCGGTTTATTTGCTAAACTTTAAGTGTGTTGTTAATAATAATATTTTTATTAATTGCCTTATTTGAGCCAAAAATAGCTTATACCCAGGAACCTACACCCCCGGCTGTACCAGACAACATATTTATAAGTGAATTCTCTGAAGTCGACGAATGGGTGGAGATATACAATGACAATGATTTTGCTATCAA
>CAZFAI010000045.1:0-5115 GCA_964516555.1 uncultured Gammaproteobacteria bacterium | reverse complement strand
GGCGCCAGTAATCGTACCGTGATTGATACCACTGGAATCATAAGCTGTAGTTCCCGCTCCCTCATCAAATTTCCAATGAGCAATGGGGGCGGGGGAAAGTTCTTCCGATTGGGAGATAGTTGGGGTAGAAGAGGAGGCGGCAGTAGTAAAGGGAGAATGCGAGAAGCCGTCAGGAGCTAAAGAATTGCCATAGTAAGCATAAATGGTTTGGGAGCCGGCTTCCAAACTAGCAAAATTAACTTGGATAGAGGTAGTAGAAGTACCAACACCTGAGACCAGGTAGTAGTCCAGTAGTTGACCGTTATAGGTAGTGAAGCGTAGATCTCCTGCATTAGCTTTAAATTTAGATGGGTCGGAAGTGTCAATGGTGACGACAAGGTAAACGTCAGATTGCAATCCACCCGTGTTGGCAACATCAATGGCTCGCCTAAATTTCCAAGTCTCATTCCACCACGAAGCCTCAACAGAATCTTTGGGTTTGGAGGTGATTCGGAGAAGAGCAACAATGCCAATTAAGAGAACGACAACAATAGTTAAGAGAGTTTTGTAAGAAAAATTATCTAGAGAACGTTTGCTTGGCACAACTAATTATAGCTAATAAAAGACAACCGAAACAGTTTGAGGGATGGTTAAACCTTGGACTTGGGCAGAAATAGAATATTTACCAATAATAGTTGAAGAAAGATCAAAAACAGCCTTGCCCGAATCATCAGTTATGGGCTGAATTGGATGTGAGTTTATTGTTGTGGGTAGGTTGAGAGAAACATTTTGGTTAGGGATGCCAAGACCTCGAGAGTCAAGCAGGAAGACGGTTATACGGACAAGCTCCTGACTGTCGGCTTTGGCTTGGAGGGGTGAGGCAAACAGATAGGAATTGGCCAGTGAGTCTATGGAGGTGGGTTGACTGACCTGGGCTTGACCAAAAAAAACAGTCGTACGAGCGAGAAGGTAAAGGGAAGCCGAGAGGGAGAGAAGTAAAAAAATAATTATGGCTAATATCCCGGATTTCATTTATTCATTGTATCGGATTAATGGTTTTTGGCACAAGTGAGACTTGACGAAGGGCGGGCAAGTAGTGGCACTTTTTTGTTTGTAGAGATTTGAAGAGAAGGTAGAAGAATAAGGTGAGGGTGAGGACATAAAAGGGAAGAAAAAGTATCAGGAATTTGTATTGAAGCCAGAAGAGAAAAAGAAGTGAGGGGAGTTGATAGGTGAGAGTGTTGGATTTTGGAGTATTGTTGTCATCATAGAGGGCGGTAGCGAAAAGACGATAATTGTTAGAGTGGGCGGTTGGCAGGGAGAAGCTGTAATTGCCAAGTGAGTCTGATTTGACTGTAAGTTGGGGCAAAGAATAGGCCATGGCTTGTTTGGGAAAGATGGGGGCTTTGGAGTTTTCCTGATATAAATAAATATCGATTTGACTATCAGGGATTGATTGACCAGAGGCAATACTCGTCGAATGAGGCTTGATACTATCTGCGTCAATGGTGATAGTTGGAGGTAGTAATATCGGGCCAATTTTGGTATGGAAATTATTTCCGGGGGGCGGAGGTATACAAATAGGACTGGACCGACGGGAGTGATTGTCGATTGATGACAGACAAAGATCTGAGGGATTACTAGGTAGGATGGATTTGTCAAACTCGAAGAAACCGGTTTCATTACTGTAAGTAACATCAAAGACACGTGGGGAATTTAACTCCACGCGAGATTTTGGTGTAGTAAAGCCGTAAATGGTAATCTGGTATTGGCCAATGAAACCGGAAACAGTGACAGAGGAGGGTGTGTCGAGAGCTGCCGATACTGGTTTTGGGAGAAAATATAGTAGCAGTATCAATATGAAGAACATTTACAGAATCAGGTTTTATCCCGATATTTATTTTTCAGATTTTCGAGATCCGGTTCTGACGGGATGGATGATTGAGGCTTGGTGCCGCTATCCTGATCTTTGTTTTTTAGAATAATTACCAGAAGGGTGATGAGGGTAATTAAAGCTAGGGCAAAGGTTATCAGTCTCCAGGGGATAACCCAGAAAAATATGGTGGCTGTGAGTAGCCCACCAGTGGAGCCGTAAGCTGCATTAACTTGGGCTTGATAACGGCCAAACAACCACTTTTTGTCAAGTTTGTTTTCAAAATCCCTTTGAGTGTAGGGGAAAATATTGGATTCATTAAGGTTTAACTGAGCAGTAGTACCGCCAAGCATATTTTTGATGGTAATTTGACCTTTGGGATTAATGTGGATATCAGAGAGATTTTCGATAGTGGTTTCGAAATTAATCGGACCGAATTCTGAGAAGTTAGTGGTGGAGAAATTAACGATTCGAGCATCTTCTTTTATATCACCAGGGATAGTGATGTAGACAAGGGTGCCGACGTTGGTCTCTACGGCTGCTCCAGTAGAGTCGAGAGCAACATCAATCTGAGGATTGTGAAGAACCATGGCGTAGTGGCCGCCGGGAAGAGCATCTGCGGGGGCAATAACAGTTAAGATAAGTGATTTTGTTTCACCTGGTTTTAGTTTTATTTGAGTAGGTGAGACCTGAATCCAAGAGCTGGCTGCCCAGCGATTATCTTCCTGGCTTACGCCTTCGAGAGGAATTGGAGTGCCAATGCTGTCTGTGACAATGAAATCTTTGATGTTGGTAGTAATAAATTTTTCGGTTTGGGATTCATTTCGAACTTTAATTTCTTTACTAATATGTTTGCCGGGTTCAACTAAAATTTCAAGTCGGGGAGGAATGGCTGATAAACCCATGGCGGTTTGGGCTGTGGTTGACGAGGGTTGAAGAAAGAAGGCAGCTGTTAGTAGGAAGAGGATTGAGGCGGTTTTTTTCATTGTTTTCATGTTTATTAAAATGTAGCTGTGGCTGTATAAACTATTTTTGTTTCGTAGTTACCGGCCTCTTGAGTGGTATTGGCAACTACACGGTAGCACATATAAATTCTTTCAGTAGTAGTGGGGGTTGACGCATTGCTCATGACAGTTTCGGCATTGGCTTCGCCAACACCGAAAGGTTTGGCGGCAAAACTAGCACCTCCGGTATTGTATTGGAAGGGGACGGTGGTGGCGGAAATATTGTGGATTGAGTAGCCGAAACCCGATTGGGTAACATCGCTTTGCCATCGGTTTTCGGTAGTAGTGTTGCAGGTATAGGTGGGATTGTCACAATCAGTATCGGGGATGGTTGTGCCAGTAGAGATGTTGCTTAGCTGGGCTGATTCGTAGACAGTAACGGCATAGCCGTTGGTGGCGTTGGTAGTGGCACTAAGCCTTTGGGCTAAGTTGTTGACGGTACTACCGATGGAAAGTGAGCCAAAGGCGACAGTAGTGGCAGTGGTGTTGCTGGCGGCTGTGCCTAACACCTGACCACAGCGGTTTTGACCGGAGCCGACATCAGTATTATCAATTAGGAAGGTGATAGTTGGATCGACAGTAGCAGTGACTCGAACGGATTCAACAACAGCAATTCGTCCAGAGGCAGTATCGGCATCGACGACAACACTGCTGGCATCTAAGTGCCGAATAAAGAAATTGTAGACATCAGCATTCCCTTCTGAGGAGTAGGCTCTGCCAACTGAGGCACTAGGATTTATAAGTTGACTGCCGGTGGAAAGATTGCTTCCGACAACCATAGTAACTCCTACGTCGACGGGGTTATTGTCTCCTGCATCAAGAGTACAGGTAATGGAATGATATAGGTTGCCGCTAATATTGACATCGGTTGCACCGATAGAGGCAGTACCGAAAGGACAGGTGATATCTGCAGTTTTAAGGCGAGTACCAATACCGGTAGTGGTGGTACCAACATCCGCACCAAGGTCGAAGCCCTGTTGGTCCGGCATACCGTCAGCAGCGAGTTCCCCAGTGCGTGAAGTTGCCTTGACTAAAAGCTGCCAAGCTCCACCAGCTATAGTACTTTTGGGGGTGAAGTGAACAGTATGAACCGCAGATCGGGTAGCAACAACAATGTTGTCGTTAAAAGAATTGACATGAGCCAGGGTACCACCGATTTGAAAAACGGCAGTATTGCCAATGCCACCAATGGTGTAATGATCAAGTCCACTAACACCAGTTTTAGCGATGCCAACTATGTCACCGGCAAAGAGATTGGAGGTAGTATTGGAAGGATTGCCGGATACCTGAATGGTAAGGAAGGAAGAACCGGCAGTATTGCCAGTGCCGAGACGTGCAAAATATGACATTTGAGAGCTGGAGAGAACATCACGGACACTTGAGGGGGGAACGGATTCAATATAGCTTCGTGGGATGAGTAGGGAGATCACTGCAACTGCAAAGAGTAGGAACAAGGCTCTACCGGTTAATTTTTTCATTAAAGAATTCACAAATATTTGTTAATAATTAAAGATAGATGAGCGGGACTTCTATTGTCAAGAGTTTGGTATTATTTTTTGTTGTATTTTTTTTGAAAAAGGACTGTTTAGGTGTCATTGAGGTGTGTAGGCAGTATTTAATTTGGGAGATTGAAAATAGGGGGTTTTGAGTATAAAGTATGGATTACTGAAAAGTATTAAAAGTTTTGTGTTCTATTAAAGGAGAAACAATGCAAAAGTATGTCTATTTTTTCGGCAATGGTAAGGCCGAAGGTGATAAAGAAATGAAGTTTTTGTTAGGAGGTAAGGGGGCGAATTTGGCCGAGATGACAAACTTGGGTATTCCCGTACCTCCGGGAATTACATTATCGACTGAAGTTTGCCGGTATTATTATGAGCACAACAAGCAATATCCTGAAGGACTACAAAATGAAATTGACGAGGGATTGAAAAAATTGGAAGAGACGACTGGTAAGAAATTTGGAGACAAAGAAAATCCATTGCTAGTTTCGGTTCGGTCCGGAGCAGCCGCTTCAATGCCTGGAATGATGGATACCATATTAAATTTAGGCTTATCGGATGACACGGTCAGATCGGTTGCCGAAAAAACTGGAAATGCCAGATTTGCTTGGGATTCATACAGAAGATTTATTCAGATGTACAGTAATGTGGTTTCCGGGATTGAGCATGAGAAATTTGAACACGTAATTGATAGTGTTAAGAACAAAAAGGGTATTAAAGAAGATTTGGAGATGAAAGCTGAAGATTGGCAGGAGGTGGT
>CAZFAI010000044.1:0-5257 GCA_964516555.1 uncultured Gammaproteobacteria bacterium | reverse complement strand
TGAGGAAAGTATTTTCCTGTTCATCTTCAGAAATAATTCTAAACTTAAAGCTAAACCGGTAATTTTTATTAGGGAATACGAGCTCGTTTGAAGTGCAAACAGCGTCTAGTTGAACGTTTGAAGATTTATTTGGCGTAAGGCAAAAATTATTTTCACCCCAAATGGATTGACCGGTGTTTTTTAGAATTATTTCACCGGAATAATCGGTATTTGTAAATATCAGAAAGGGTATTTTGAAATCAACGAGTTCATAGTTGGTTATTTGGTGGGGTTTGTTGATGGTTTTTTGTTTTGCAACAATTTCGTTAAAGGCAGGATAGAGTTGTTGTTCCTGATTGAGCCAAGAAAAATTTTCGAAAGGAGGGTTGGGGTAGTTGAAGATAAAGGGTGTAACCGCTTTTATTTTGGGGTCAAGCGACCACATGTCAAGGGAGGTATTTAAAAAATTGGCGGCTGTATTGGCGGTATAATACTTAGTTCTTTTATTTTTAGAGCCATCAGAGTGAGGCCAACCGGTTTCAGTAATAAAAACAGGAAGATCTTTGGTGACTCCCAGACTTTTTATGAAAGACAACTCCCATTGATAACCGAGAATACTGTGTTGACCACGATCGTTTGGAGTGCCGATATAACCGTGATTTGGGTAAGAGTGAGAGGCAATGCCGTCAATGTGATCGAAGAAATCTGGTCGGTATTGGATGATTTCCCGGTAAACATTAGGTGCCGACTTATAGGCAGGAGGTTTCTCCGGTGGAGCCAGATCTAGACCAGCACTAAGAATAAAGAAGTTGGGGTTCATACTTTTAAACTTTTGTGAGGCATATATCAGTTTATCTACATAATCTTTGATATCTACAGTGCCTCCCCACTCGCTGCCATGATTTATTTCATTAAATATTGTGATGTGTTGGGTGGCAGTTGGCCAATTTAGTGAATTAAAAAATTCGGCATGTTTGTCCAGTTCTGAATATTCAGGCTTGGTCCAATAGCCGTCTTTCATGGTAGTAGCAAGCCTGACAATCGGAATAATATGATAGCGTCGACAGTTGTCAAAAAAACTTTGCCAAGTACCATGGTTAAGTTGATCCGATCGGATCACTATAGTAGCCCATCCCCAATCCCCTCCTCCGGAATTGATAACATCTTTAGCTTGATGGATGTCTTCGGACTGGGTTAGGTGAAGGCCAAAAATATTCCTATCTTCAGATGCTAAAATAGGTTTACAAAAATTTAGAAATAAAAATAGCATTAAAAAAATAGCCATGCGCTATTTATTTTATCAAAATGAAAAAAGACGATATATTAAAAATGAAAGTATCCCGGGTGGAAAAGGAGATTCGGGATACGCCATATGATAAGTCGACCGAGCATCATCATGCGGTATTGAAGACAAAATTGGCAAAATTGAAGGAGGAGATGGATGGTCCGACAAATAAGGGGGGCGGTGGAGGTTTGGGGTACGCAATAAAGCATTCAGGGGATGCTAGCGTGGTTTTGGTGGGTTTGCCAAGCGTTGGAAAATCAACATTGTTAAATAAGGTGACTAATGCTGACTCAAAGGTGGGTAATTATGACTTTACAACACTGGGGGTAGTACCCGGGATGATGGAATACAAGGGAGTAAGAATACAAATTTTGGACTTACCGGGAATTATCGAGGGGGCAGCCGGAGATAAGGGTTTTGGTAGAAAAGTGTTGTCAGTTATCAGGGCTTCTGATTTAGTAGTTTTAATGGCAGATGCCAGTCGGACCAGTTGGTTTGAGAAAGTTGAGAATGAACTTTATAAGTCGGGAATAAGGTTAAATGAGATTCCTCCCCGAATTCATGTAAACAGGGTACCCAAGGGTGGTATACAGACAATTGACCCGCATAACTCTTTTGATAAAGAGTTAATTATCGGCGTAGCAAAGGAGTTGGGACTTGGGAATGCAATTATTCAGTTGGGGGAAAAGATAGAAAGCGTAGATAGGTTAATTGATGGTATGGTTAAGTCGAGAAAATATATGCCAATGATTAGGTTGGTTACCAAAATTGATTTGGTAAATAAAAAGAAATTAAGTATGATTCCTGAAGGTGCCGTTAAAATTAGCGCAGAGACCGGTAGCGGTGTTGAAGAGTTTAAGGAACAGTTGTGGCAAAGATTAGGTTTAATTAGGGTATATTTGAAAAGAGAAAGAAGTGGTGAGGCTGACAGGATGGAACCGCTGATTATGAGAAGGGAGAATCGTTTGGAGGATGTGCTAAAACGGATATCCAGCGAGATGAGGGATGATGTTAATCGGGCTTGTATTTGGGGCGAGAGAGCCAGGTTTCCGGGGCAAGAAGTATCTTTTAGTTTTCCGGTTTTTGATGAAATGGAAGTTTGGTTTGGAAGATAGGAAGAAAAGGTTACCTTGCCCTTATTATTATGTAAGTGCTTTCTTCACCTAAGGATACATGGCCATTTATGTCGATGCTGAAAGTTTGTGGGGGTGGAACGGTTTGCATACTTTTTACCATAAGTGAATTAATTTGAAAACCTTTACCCGAGGGCAATCCACGAATTGTATAACGATTACCATTACCGGGTATGATTACTGTAAGTTGTTCCCTGTTCCTGACAATATCCTTGGTAATATTGGGATCTTGTCCTCTGAGCTTTTTCCATAGTTTTTTAAACCACTTTGACCAGATTCCGTTGAATTTCTGATTATTTCAGCTGTCATTGGTGATAGTTATAACATTTTATATTTTCTAAATTATAAATAGACATATTGATAAATATCTATATTATAAATGAGCCAGTCTGATCTGGCGAGCTCTGTCTTTTATTTTTTTGGGGATATGTTTTGTTTGAGAATTGTATTGCTTGAATGCTTGAGTTTCTGGCCGGAAAGAAAAACGAAAAGTATGAATTTTTTTGAAACCGATTGATTTACACAAACCAAGTGTTTCCTGAAAATCAGCATCAGTTTCGGCTGGGAAGCCGACAATGATATCTGTGCCAAAAGAAAGGCTATCAATATTTTTAAGTTTATTAAATGTGTTACTAATTATCTTTTGATTGTAGGGGCGGTTCATTAATTTAAGAATTTTGTCTGAACCGGATTGTAGAGGAACATGAAGAAAGTGCTTGAGGCGAGAATTAAATTTGGGGTTTTGATAAAGTGCTATAAAATTATCGTCGATAACGTTAAGGGGCACGGAGCCAAAAGAAATAAGCGGGATAGTAGTTTTTTCCAACAAAGAGTAAATTAGTTTGCAAAAACCATAATGGTATTGATTGAGATTTACTCCGGTAATGATTAGCTCAGTATAACCATCTTTTATAACTTGATTGACAGTATTTACAGCTTCATTAATAGGCAAGGACCAGAGGTAAGGGCGTTTTTGGGGAACAATACAATATGAGCAACCGTGGTTGCAGCCTGATTGAATTTTTAAAATAAACTTTTGGTCATGGCTATATTTGTCACAGATTTTTGGAGAGTAAGATGAAGAAAGAGAAGTAAGAATTTTTTCTTTTGTTTTGTTATCCAGAGTAATAATGTTTGGTAGGTCGTAAATAGGCTTTGGGTTGGCACAACCGCTGACGATAATAATAGAGTCGGGATATATTTTTCTAAGTTGGCGGATTTTGCTTAAAGATTCGTAATTGCCTTTTTTGGTAATTGAACAGGTGTTAACAAAGATTATTCCCGGTTTAGTGTTGTCAACAGTAAAGCCTTTGTTGATAAGATACTGACCAAATTGATTAGTTTCGGCGGCATTGACCCGGCAGCCGAAATTGACAAGTGAAAAGGTTTTTTCTTTGATGGTGTCGAAATTAATATCTGCCAAGCCAGTCTTTTTTAACTTTTAAAAAAGTGCCATTTTTGAGTGAGTCACGAATAAGTTGGGTAGTGTTGATCATAAAGGCGATGTTGTGGATAGTCATTAGACGGTAACCAAGTAACTCTTGGGCTTTGAAAAGGTGATGGATATACGCTTTGTCAAAATTTTGACAGGTGGGACAATTGCAGTTGGAGTCGAGTGGTGTTTGGTCGTGTTTGTAGTTGATTTTCATAATTTGGCTATGAAATTTTCTTTTCATATCGGATTTGGCATCACCGGTGCGATACAGGAATTGGCCGGCACGGGCTAGTCGGGTGGGTAGGGTGCAGTCCATTGAAGTGATGTTTTGACCAAAGAAGTCAAAAAGGTCATCTATCTCCCCCACTCCAAGCAAGTGGATTGGTTTTTTGGTTTTAGAAATAATTGGTAAAACCCAGGAAACGGCACCACGCATTTTGTTTTTGGGTTCTCCAACGGAGACTCCGCCAATAGCAATACCGTCAAAGTTATTTTCGGAAATAAATTCTGCTGATTGCTGACGGAGCTCCTTGAAATAGGAGCCCTGGACGACGCCATAAAGTTTAATGTTCTGATTTAATTTGTTATTTAATAATTTGTGTTCATTTAATGATCGAATTGCCCAGCGGTGGGTGCGGTTTAGGGCGTCGGTAGCGTATTTTTTACTGGCAGGATATGGTGTACATTCATCAAAAGCAATAATAAAGTTTGCAGCTAAATTATGTTGAATTTGAATGGATTTTTCGGGAGTAAAGAAGTGGGGAGTTCCGTCGAGGTGACTTCTGAATTCTACACCGTCTTCGGTGATTTTCACCAGCTTGCCGGCTCCACCATGGTCCTTGCCAAGAGAGAAAACCTGGAAACCGCCGGAATCGGTAATAAGCATGTTGTTCCATCGGGTAAATTGGTGAAGACCCCCCATTTTTTTAACTGCCTGGTCACCGGGACGCAGGTATAGATGGTAGGTGTTACAAAAGAATATTTCAACGCCGATTTTTTTTAGTTCTTCGGGACTTAGCGATTTGACTGTACCCTGAGTACCAACCGGAACGAAAGTAGGTTTGTTAAGCATGTTTGAAATTATATCAAGAGTGCAAATTATTGCTATAATACTTTGTAATTTAGCGCCGTCGTGGTGGAACTGGTATACACGCAAGACTTAAAATCTTGTGGCCCTTAAAGCCATGTGGGTTCGATTCCCGCCGACGGTACTCTGCCTAATATTTAATAATTAAACAAACAATGTCTACAATTAATGCAATTGAAAGATCAGTAAAAATTGGTGGAATTACCCTAGGTTTGAGGATGGAGCCAGTCAAAAGATACGTTGGAACGGTAAAGGCGGAAGTTGATACTCACAAAATAGTCCAAGTTCCGGACTATAGAGACGGAACTAAATATAGCTTGATATTAAGAAGAAATTAA
>CAZFAI010000043.1:0-5673 GCA_964516555.1 uncultured Gammaproteobacteria bacterium | reverse complement strand
GCTCCTTACTAGTGCCAACTGGGAACACAAAGAATCCTACAAAACCTCCCGCGACAATAAACATGCCTTTATAAATCTAATTTCAAAAATTCCAAAAGACGGTGTATTTGTACTTAATTCCAACGGAATAAATATCAAAGAAATCAAAAAATATTGTCAGGCAAAAACAGTATTTTACAATTCAAGCACCTCTCCGTACCACATCAAGACAATCAAAAAACAGGGCATCAAAAAAACAATCACGATTTCTACTCCAACAGGTGAATTTGCTTTTAATACCGGACTTTTAGGACAATTTAATTATGAAAATATTTTGGCAGCATCAACTATGTGTTTAGAACTAGGAATTAGTGCTGACATTATCAAAAAATCAATTTCTTCATACAAAGGAATCAAAAGAAGGATGGAATTTTTGGGTGAATCAAACAACATTAGCTTTTTTGATGACTTCGCTCAATCAGCTCCCAGAATCCAAGCCGCTTTAAATGGTCTAAAAGATGAGTTTCCGGATTCCGAAATCAAAGTATTCTATGAACCCCACGCTTCATATATCCTCGATAGCAAGAATCTTTCATCACTTAAAGTAGCGTTCGAGTCATCATCCGAAATTATTATCGGCAAAGTAAACTATAATCAAAAAATATCCAAAGAAAACCGTCTGACAGGAAAACTACTAATAGACACTATCGGTACAAAAGCAAAATATCTTCCTCTTTATGATCAAATATTTGATTACTACACTCAAACACTAAAACCTAATTCTGTTCTGGTACATATGAGTTCTGGTGGTTTTATTGGCCAAAAAACCTTTAAAGGTATTATAAATTACTTCAAAAATGTCAAGATATATAGTTAATGGCGGCAAATCTCTTCAGGGGGAGGTATCAATCAGAGGTGCAAAAAACGCCAGTTTTAAGCAAATTATTGCTTCGATGCTTTCTTCTAAAAGCACTCAGCTAACCAACATTCCTCAAATTTCCGACGTTAGAATTACCCAAAGCATTGCAACAAAGCTTGGAGCCAAGATTACTCAAACCGGCGAACACAGCATAGAAATTTCAACTCCGGATATTGTCTCCGATACGGTTCCTCATGGTACCGGCCACAAGTCCCGTACCTCATTTATGTTTGCCGCACCTCTCCTGGCCCGCAAGGGAAGTGCAGTAGTACCCTTTCCCGGAGGAGATAGGCTGGGAGACAGGCCTCTTGACCGTTTATTTGATTGTCTGGTCAAAATGAATATCAATGTTGAAGTACAAAACGACCTAATTACTTTCAAAACAGACCAGATCAAACCTGTCCAACATACTTTTCCCAAACCTTCCCATACTGTAACCGAGACTGTTCTTATGCTTGCTTCCACTGCAAACGGAGAAACTATTTTAAATAACGCCGCTCTGGAACCTGAAATTGACGATCTTATTCTCATGCTTAACTCTATGGGTGCAAAAATTGAACGGGACAAAATCAACCAAGGCCGAATCGTAATCCAAGGCGTGCCATGGTTAAACGGTACTAATCATCAGGTTATATGTGACAGAAACGAATCTGTTACCTTTGCTTGTGCTGCCCTAGCCACAAAGGGTTCTGTCAATATTCTAAAGATAAATCCTCAAATCATAAGCACTTTTTTGGAAACTATCGACAAAATGGGAGCTAAAATTAATACCGGGAGTGATGAAGTAACCGTAACCTGGACTCAACCCCTAAAATCAGTTTGTATAGAAACTGCACCGGAGCCGGGTTTTATGACAGACTGGCAAGCAGTATTTTCTGTGCTTCTAACCCAATCGGTGGGCTGTAGCTCAATTGTCGAGAGAATCTTTCCAAATCGCTTCCAACATATCCGATACTTAGAACAAATGGGGGCCAAAATGAGATTTTTTAATCCCGAAAATATCGATCCTGACTATTATTTTTTTAACCAGGAAAGCAATCTTCCCGACTATTATCACGGTGTTAAAATATACGGGCCAATCAGATTATCTCCCACAAACTTAGTAGTCAATGATCTTCGTGCCGGAGCTTGCGTAACTTTAGCCGCACTCGTTGCTCCCGGCCAATCAATCATCGATGGAGTCGAATATATTGAGCGTGGATATGAAAAACTCGCAGAAAGACTCAATTCACTGGGAGCCGGAATCGAGTACATCAAAACGTCTCTGGTTCGACCTGTTTAATAAAATATAATATATACTTTCCTTAACCAATGACTCATTTATACCTGGGGCTATTATTGTTTTCCTTCTTTATCACCAGTATTCTGGTCGTTCCCTTTATTAACCTTCTCTACAAATTAAAATTTCAACGCCAAAAGCAAAAAACTCTCGATTTTCAAAATGAACGCACACCCATATTTGATCAATTCCACTCATCTAAATCGGGAACTCCGGTTGGGGGAGGCTTGCTAATCATTTGTGCTGTCAGTCTTCTTTTTCTTTTTCTTCTACCTATTTTGAAGTTCTCCAATATTTTCATTTCAAGCAACTATCAGATAAACCGGGAGATAGAAATCTTGTTTTTTACCTTTATTAGCTTCGGTCTACTTGGTCTCTACGATGATGTCAAAAAGTTTTTTGATATCAAACAGACCAAATTTTTTGGTCTCCGTATGCACCAAAAGTTAATCCTTCAAATAGTTTTGGCTCTAATTATCTCCTCCATGATCTATTTTCGATTAAACATTAACTTTATTTATATTCCCTTTCTTGGTCCCCTAAAACTAGGAATTTTCTTCATACCAATTTCAATATCCTTTATTGTCGCTTTCGCCAACTTTTTCAACATTTCCGACGGACTCGACGGCCTGTCTTCCGGCCTACTGATGATCGCCCTATTTTCTTTTTGGTTTATTTCTAATAATTCCCTGGACACTCCAATATCATTATTCTTAGCACTGTGGCTTGGAAGTTTAATCGCTTTTTTGTATTTCAATGTCTATCCGGCCAGAATTTGGCTTGGAGATGTCGGTTCGCTTTCTTTTGGTGCCACCTTTGCCGTTATAGCTATTCTTTTAGGCCGTATTGTACCGCTGCTCATCGTCGGCTTTCCTTTTATTGTTGAAGGATTAAGCAGTACTATTCAAATTTTTAGCAAAATGTATTTCAAAAAGAAGGTGCTTCCTGCTGCCCCCATCCATCTGACTCTCCAAAAAATGGGTTGGGAAGAACCAAAAATTGTCTTCCGTGCTTGGTTAGCTGGAATTATTTTGGCTATATTTGGCCTATGGCTAGGACTCAATTAAATACCATACTAAAAAAAGAAGCTTCTAACTATCTTGGAATTCCTTATTGGCGCAACCGCCTTCTTGACGGCAAAATTATAAAAGAAGGTTTTATGGGTGGTAAGGGGAGTTGGTCCGAAATAAAAAAGGCTACCCAAAAACTTTTACCATCAAATCAAATAACAGCTCATCAGATTTATAAGCTTCAAAAGAAAAACCGAATCGGGATTGACTGCTCCGGATTGGCATATAATCTTCTGGATTTTATTTCCCTGCAAACAAACAAAATTAGCATCGATAAAAAAGTGCTCGGATCTGCCGGTGGACATGGAATCAGACGAGTATCTTCGTCTATGCTTACGTCACCAATCAACTCCATCGAAATCAAACAATATGAAAACATTAAATCCGGCGACATGATTAGAATGGACAACGGCCGGCACGTTATGATAATTATTGATGCTACAAATGAATTAATTAGCTATGTCCATAGCAGCAACAAAACCAAAACCAGGGGTGTTCATTTGGGTAATATCAAGATAGCTGATCCCTCCAAAACTTTGGAATTCCAAAAATGGTCAGAAACAACCAAGAACAATCAACCTTACTCGACTCTTTTTAATTCAAAAAAAGGTGATGGTGTTTTCCGGCTCAAATGCTTAAGTTGATTTATTTTTCTTCAACCAGTTCCTGGTATTTCAAAGGTTCAAGTGACAACACTTCTACCTCAGTCCCACATTCCTCACATTCAATAATGTCACCCACTACCACATCAGCTTCCAAAACTTTCTCATGTTTACAATCCGGACAAATAACTACTTTACTGTCTTTATTCATGTTTTAATGGCAAAATATATTAAGTATTACAATTATAACCTATGACTCCTTTAAACCAAATTGACAATCTTTATTTTAAAAGGGAAGATCTTAATCAAACCGGATCGGCCAAAGATCGGGCAATTAAAGTCCAGATTGATAATTTATTAAAAAACAAATTTCAAAGTGCAGTAATTTCCAGTACTGGCAACGCCGCAATATCAGCCATTTATTTCTGTCATCAAAACAATGTTCCTTTAACAGTATTCCTTTCGACTAAAGTCAATTCCAAAAAACTAAGTTTTATCAAACAAAATTGCGATAAAGTTTTTTTATCCAAAAAACCTATTAGTGATGCTTTTAAGTATTCCAAAGAAAACAACTCGTATTTTCTCCGACAATCTACTGATCCTCAGGCACTTTTGGGTTATCAGCAAATATCCTCGGAAATTATTGATCAAATACCTCAGGCCAGCAGTATTTTTATACCCGTAGGCAGCGGCGCTACGCTTCTTGGTATTTCTCAAAAACTACCATCTAAAATGAAAATATTTGCCATACAACCGGCATCTTACTGTCCAATCTCCTCATTCTTTGATAAAAATTATACGGCAGAAAACACAACCAGTACTGACGCCTTGTCCGCAAAATATCTTCCACTTAAAAATAAAGTTTTAAACGCCATCAAACTCTCAAAAGGGCAGGGGATAGTAGTTCAGGACCAGGAAGTCAAAAATGCATTGTCTTATCTCCAAAAGATAAACATTAACTGTTCTCCGGAAGGCGCACTTACATACGCCGGATACATTAAAGCCCAAAAAAATAATTATGAAATCGGCAGCCATCCTGTAATTTTAATCACCGGAACCAAAAGATGAACCGATTGTTAAACTTAATTAATAACTGTCAGTACGATTTCTATTTTTTAGTTGTAGATAGCTTTCTTGACATATATCTTCCCGAATTGAAAAATTTCCACCTGATATACGCCTACCAATCACCACTCATTGAAAAACTTAAACAAAAAAATATTCACTACTTTTGCCTTGAAGAACACGGCGTAACACTAGAAACAAAAAACAGCGGTAAATTGCTCTCTCATCCTTTGGTCGCAGATTACATAAAAACAACCAGTTGCAACCACAACCGTACTCCGGCAATTATTCCCTTCAAGCCATCTGCAAAAATTGAATTTATCTGCCGTCATAATCGTTGGGTAAATGTTAGCAACCTTTCCAAAACTAACCGGGAACTTGAAGACAAAATTAAATTTCCTCAAGTTTGTCAAAAATTCGGTATATCTCTCATTCCTTTTTCAATAGACAAACTTACTGAAACAAACTTTAAAAAAGCCCAAAAGAAATTTGGCCAAAATCTAATTATCCAGACTCATTTTGGATGGGCGGGAAGTAGCACTTTTCAGGCAATAAGTTGGGATGAAGCAAAATCAAAAATTACCCCAAATGTTATCGTTAAATTTTCACCCTTACTGCAGGGTTACACCCTAATTAACAATTGCTGCCTCACCAAACATGGCCTGATTCAAAGTCCTCCTGCACTTCAAATCACTGGGGTCAAACCACTTACCAACAATCCTTTTACCACCGTTGGCCGCCAATGGCCTTCAACCGCTC
>CAZFAI010000042.1:0-5831 GCA_964516555.1 uncultured Gammaproteobacteria bacterium | reverse complement strand
CGTCCCGATATCGTTTGCACCCACCAACCCCGGGATATCTTCATAAAAGACCCCAAATCAACTTATGGCTATATTAACCACAAAGATCACCGAATTACCGGACAAATTACACTTGATGCCATTTATCCATTCAGCCGGGATCACTCTTTCTTCCCACAACACTTTAATAATCCTGATATCCGAGAGCATCACGTCCGACACATCCTTTTAGGCGGTACAAACGATCCTAATTGTCAATTTGATATTACCACCGTCATCGGCCAAAAAAGACAAGCCTTGCTCTCTCACAAATCTCAGTTTGATGAAAACACAGTAAACCGGATCCTTAACAATAGATCAGATAATCAAAAGCATTATGAACAAGGTCTATATTTCTCTCTTCCTTGGTAACAACCAGCCTTTCTCCTGAAAGGAGGAAAATACTTTAGAATACAGTATAATTAGCTCATGAAAGATCGCAGTGGGCAACAACTTCCTTTTTCTAACATAGTAAAAAAAGTTGTAATCCGCCTGAAAACCATTCTTCTCGAATTTTGGCTCATGATCTTACGCTGGATTGGCCACTTTCCCATCCACTCCATCAGAAAGTTTTTTTATTTAATATCAGGTGTCAAAATGCCTTTTTCCTCCACAATTCATATGTGGGCAAACTTTTTTAATCCTGCAAATATTACCATTGGCCACGACACTATCATTGGCGATCATTGCTTTCTTGATGGACGGGCTCCTCTAAAAATAGGGAATCATGTCGGTATTGCCAGCCAGGTTCTAATTTATAACGATGAACACGACATCAACTCACCCGACTATGCTAATTCCTTTGGGCCGGTTACTATCGGTGATTATGTTTTTATCGGCCCCAGAGCAATTATTCTACCCAACATCACAATCGGCAAAGGTGCTGTTGTTGCCGCCGGAGCAGTAGTTACCAAAAATATTCCTGAGTATGAAATTTGGGGGGGAGTTCCTGCCAAAAAAATAAGTGACAGAAAAATAAAAACTCCATCCTACAAACTTGGACGAGCCATGCTATTTCAATAATGATCAAAAATATTTCTCTATCAGTTATAATTGTGCTAAATATCCTAGCCATTGTTTACTTACTTTCTCCTACACCAAGACTGCCTGATTTATCAAGTAGTGTCAAATCAGAACTACCGGGGGATACCATTCAACTAGAGGGAGTATCCGGTTACTTTACCAACATGCCCAGAAATGAAGTCATGGATTTTTATAGATCTGTTTATAACTCTCCCTTGCTAATTCGCCTTAATCATCCTCCGGAAAAAGCAAAAACAATTTTTCGCGACACCATGCAAAGCTATTATCTTGAAGAATTAGTCATTCCTTTCAAAGAATCCCTCTATATCAACGGCTATGAATGGGAAAACGACGTTTTCACCAAGCCTGACAAACGAAAGCAATTCATGCTTCTTTATGAAGGAGAAGTCTACAAAAGTAAGGTCAATACCAAACTTTTTACCACTTCAATCCCAAAACGCCTTGCCACATTCTTTCTCTTAGAATTATCAGTATTTTCTATAATTTTCCTTTACCGTTCTTTCCTAAAAACAAAACATGATTAATCCGGTTTTATCAATTATTATTGTCTCCTACAATACTCGCGATATTACTCAAGATTGCCTCAACTCAATTTTCCAGGACAAAAAACTTCAATTTGACTTAACAAATATTTCAGATGATGACCGTATTCCGACGGAAATAATTGTAATTGATAATAACTCAACAGACGGCTCTCCGAAAGCTTTAAAAAATGTAAATCAAATAAAATTAATTGAAAACAAAGACAATCTGGGTTTTGGCAAAGCAAATAATCAGGGGCTAAAAATTGCCAAAGGTAATTACGTTCTCTTTCTAAACTCTGATACCATCATCCTCCACTCAGCAATTAGCCAAAGCTTGAATTGGTTGTCAAGCCATCCTGAAGCTTCCACCTGCACCGCCCAACTACTAAATCCCGACAAAACCATCCAAGCATCCGGTGGTTTTTTCCCCAACGTCCTAAATGTTCTTACCTGGTCTTTTGGGCTTGATGACCTACCCTTTGTTAACAAAATTATCAAACCCATCCACCCCCATACCCCGCAATTTTATACAAAAGATAACTTCTACCAAACTGACCATATCCAGGATTGGGTTACCGGTGCCTTTATGCTCATCAGAACTTCTCTGCTAAAAAAAGTCAGCGGTTTTGATGAAAGCTACTTTATGTACGCCGAAGAGCTTGAGTTATCATACCGTCTCCATCAAAAATTCCCCAATTATTCAGTCCAATACTTAGTAGGCCCACAAATAATTCATCTTGGAGGAGCCTCAGCTACCAGTAAGGCTCATCCGATCATCAATGAATATTTAGGAATTATCTCTTTCTTTAAGAAACACAAGTCACTTCTTGAATACAAAACAGTTAAAATATTTTTAAAAATTAACGCTTTCTTAAGAAGTCGTTTTTATCAATTAAGGGGCAACTCTACAGCTTCTGCCTTTTACTCCCAAGCATGTTCAAAAATCTAAATATCCTCAGACCAATACTGGCAGTATTAATTATTTTTATTCCGCTATACCCCAAGTTTCCGCTAGCCACAGTCAGCGGCACTTATGTTGCCATCCGTCTCGACGACATTGTCGTTTCAATCGCCATTCTTTTTTGGCTGATTTATCAGCTAAAAAATAAGTTCCCAATCTTCAGGGAAAATATCAGTAAACTATTTATCGCCTATTTTATTGCAATTACTATTAGTACTATCAATGCCATATTAATCTACCAAAGTGAACCCACCAACATCTTACTTTTTCATCTTCTCAGACGCTTCGAATACATGTCACTTTTCTTCATCGCTATCGACGCCATCAAATCTAAGTTTGATTTTAAATTTGTCTACTTAAGCCTGATTGTGGCTACAATTGGTATCAATCTCTATGGTTTTGGTCAAAAATATTTTGACTTCCCTGTCATTTCCACCATGAACGAAGAATTCTCCAAAGGAACCCTGCTTCAAATGGATCATTGGACCAGAATCAGTTCCACTTTCGCCGGACACTATGATCTTGCCGCGTTCATGAGCATTGTCCTCCTGATTATTCTAGGAGTCACCATAACTATAAAAAATCATTTTCTTAAACTAATAAGTATCTTCTTTTGGTTAATCTCATTTCAAATTTTTACCTCTACTGCCTCAAGAGTATCAACTTTCGCTTTTTGGGGAGGTGCTGTTTTTACTTTAATTCTCCTAAAAAAAATACTTTGGGTTTTTCCTGTCTCACTTTTGATGGTCTATTCTGTCTTTTTCACCTCAGATCTTAATCAACGGTTAGTAGCCACTCTTCCGGGTATCAAACAATACATTCCCAAAATCAGTATCAACAAACCCAAACCACAAGAACCAACTCCCACTCCCACTTCGACACCGATTCCTTCAATAACACCAGTAGTTGGCATCCAAAAACCACAATCTAATAAGCCAACTCCCACTCCCACCCCAACCATTGTCAGGGAGCGTCCCGAACCGGAAAATTACGAGATTGATCCTGATGCTGGTGTAGCCAGATCAGGTGAAATCCGCTTTAATGTTGAGTGGCCACGGGCCATAACTGCTTTCAGCAGAAATCCAATACTTGGAAGCGGTCTTGGTTCTATTACCCTTGCAACCGATAATGATTACCTAAGGCTTTTAGGAGAAAGTGGAATATTGGGATTTTTAACTTTTTTTGTAATTTTTGCCCACTTTGCTTGGCAAACCTATCCTATTATTCGAAAAAAACAAAAAACAAACACCGATCGCGTTATCATCATTCTTTTTGGTTCACTTATTGTCATGCTTGCCAACGCCAGCTTAATCGATGTTTTTGAAGCATCAAAAATAGCCTATCTTTTTTGGATAATGATGGGTGTTTATTATCGCGCTCTAATTATTTCCCAAAAATAATAGTTAATATTAATTAATTTCATGAAAACAAAAAATAAAAGAAAAATACTAATGATCACCCCTTATTTGCCGCGACGTGCCCAATCAGGCGGACAGAATAGTTCTTATTACTCAATCAAGTATTTATATCCCAACAATGACATTACTCTAATTTGCTACACCCGTGACGAAGAGGGGATAGAAGATATCAAGCAATATTGCAAAAAAGTTGTTTTGGTAAAGCGTGGTAAGACTTGGGATCTTAGAAAAGTTCTGTCTACTCTGGTCAGCCCTTATCCATTTCTTGTCAATAACTATATCTCCAAAGATTTGAAAAATGCCATCAAATATGAACTTGATACTCAAAAGTTTGACCTCATTCATTGCGACTGCTTTTACCCCATGCCGAATATCCCTAAAACACATATTCCGATTGTCCTAGTCGATTTAACAATAGAATACGCAGTTTATCAGCATTTCGTTGAATCCCTCAGCGGTATCAAAACACTCATCAAGCCAATCCTATGGCTTGATGTTTTAAAACTTAAGTACTGGGAAACTCATTATTGGAAAACAACACATACAGTAACTGCTTTTGCCACTGAAGACAGAGAACTAATATCCAAAGTAACAGGCAGAAAAGATATTCGGCTCTTCCAAAACGGTGTAGACAAAAAATTTTTTGAATCAAAGCCCAAAGTTAAAAAAAGCCAACATCCCTCTATTCTCTTTGGTGTCTCTAATATGAAATGGATTCAAAATCGGGAATCAGTCGAAATGATATTAAACGATTGTTGGCCTGAAATTAAAAAAGAAATTCCTGACTGTAAACTTTACATTATCGGCAGAAATGCACCCGAATTTTACGGCCAGATACGAAGTAAAAATATTATCGTCGAAGAAGCAGACTTTGACGGCCAAAAAAAAGATCCACAATATTATTACAACCTTTGCTGGCTTTTATTAGCTCCAATGGGCAGTGGTGGTGGTACCAGAAATAAATTCCTGGAAGCCATGGCTTGTGGCTTACCGATAATTACCACTCCGGAAGGTATGGGTGGAATTAAGATTGAAAATTTCAAACAAGCCATTGTCTGTCCAATGAAAGAAATTGTTGAACATACAATAAATTTAATCAAAGCCAAAAAGAACAGGGAAGAGATGGGCAAACAGGCAAATTTATTAATAAAATCTGCCTATTCTTATGAAAAAAGTGTTGAAGGTTTAAATAAAATATATGAAAGTATCACCGGTAAATAATTTCTTTGATCTTTCAATAATAATCCTAAATTACAATTCGGGAGAATACCTTTTGAAATGTCTGGAAAGCCTGGAAACATCTAATCTCAAAAAATATATTTGCCAGGTAATTGTTATTGACAATCAATCGACAGACAATAGCTTTCAACTCGCAAAAAAACAATTTAAAAGCCAAAAATTTCACACAATTTTCCATCCTTTATCAAAAAATTTGGGTTTTGCTGCCGGCAACAACCAAGGAATAAAAAAATTAAGCTCAAACACAAAATATGTACTATTCTTGAACCCGGATACGCTGGTCGAAAAAGATACCATTTCTCATATGATTTCACTTTTAAATAAAGACAAAAATATTGATGCAGCTACTTGTGCCATAACCCTGGCCCTAACCAATCAACTTCAACCGGAGTGTCATCGCGGTTTTCCTACCCCCTGGCGCTCTATTTGCTATTTTTCAGGATTAAGCAGTCTATTTCCTAAATCAAAATATTTCAATGGATATTTTCTCGGCCACCTCAACAAAAGCAAACTTCATCAAATTGAAGCTTGTGTTGGTGCGTTCTTAATGGTCAAAAAATCTGTTGGTGATGCCATTGGCTGGTGGAACGAAAAATATTTTTTCTACGGAGAAGATTTGGATTTTTG
>CAZFAI010000041.1:0-6304 GCA_964516555.1 uncultured Gammaproteobacteria bacterium | reverse complement strand
GTTCTTCTACCCAAAACATCGGTGGTACTACCACTTCTCTTGACTACTGTATCCCGGGTGATACTTCCCACTGTGATCCCCCTATAGCTGAATGGAAATTTGAAGAAAATATTGGCTCTACTGCCTTTGATACTAGTGGCAATAACAATCATGGTGCTTTTGGTGTCGGTAATTCCGCTCCTACTTGGGTCGCCGCAAGAAACGGCGCTGCCCTTAGTTTTGATGGTCAGAATGACTATGTTTCCTCCAACTTTTCACCCGATATCAACACGGATCCCTTTACTATCTCTGCCTGGGCTTATAAAACCGGACCCAACACCACCCGGGAAAGAATTATCTCTGACTACGCCACTACATACCTTAATTGGAACACGGATAATACCATCTCTTTTATGAGAACCAATGCTGCTCTTTCTTATCAATCGGCAACTTCCACCACAACTTTCTCTTCTAACACTTGGTATTTCATTACTGGTGTTTATGACGGCTCCAAAATTGATCTCTACGTTAATGGCCAATTCCAAGCAACTAACCCCATCGGAACATCCGGACGTAACTTTGACAACATCAATATTGGGCGCGACACAACTGATTGGTCTGGCTTTTTCAACGGCAAAATCGACAATGTCCTCCTCTATAGCTACGCACGCACTCCCGCTCAAATCGCCTACGACTATAACCAAGGAGCCCCTGTTGCCCATTGGAAAATGGATGAATGTCAAGGAACCACCATCTATGACTCCTCCGGCAACAATCTCCACGGGACTCTCTCCGTCGGCTCCTCCGGTACCCAAACTTCTGCCGGCACCTGCCAAACCACCGATACTGCCTGGGGTGATGGTTCTTCTGGCAAATTAAATTCGTCGATTTATTTTGATGGAACAGACGACGAGGCAAGCCTCAACAATAAAGGTCTAAACAATCCTGAGCTTTATGGTGGTTCTTACGGTTCGTCAACTTCAAGTTTCTGGCTAAAATCATATGAATCTGGAACAATCGCCAACGGTTTTGCTCAATACATGGCCGGTTTTCATTACTTTCAAATCAGGGATAATGCTGGTGGTAGACGGCTAAGGTTGATGATCGGCGATATCGCCGGTGATGTCAATTACTGGCCTGAATCTAATTCATCCATTCCATCGAACGAATGGGTCCACGTTGTTTTTGTTATCGAAGGTGGCGTTGGATGTAGATTCTACATAAACGGCAAACTGGATAAAGATATATCCCACTCAGGGTTGGGTATAAAAAACTACAGTGCAGCGTCCGCTTTTGGCAGGGTTTATAATCAAAATTTTAATGGCCAAATCGACGACGTCCGTATTTATAACTATGCTCTCACCAACCAACAAGTCAAAACTATCTATAACAACGGTGCTGTTTCTTTCCAGTAATCAATCTTTTAAAAAATGTGCCTGTTACAGCCTTACTTTTATAACCTTACCCTTATTATCACTCAACTTATCGCTTGCTAACTTTTTGTTCAATTTTATCTTCAAAATAACCTCATAATCTCTTATAACGGTCAGTAAATTCTCAACCGTATCCTTCAAAATATACTATTTATAACTAGTTACCGATATACATTGTTATCAAACGATGTGATACTTCCAATACCAAACGTTAATTATGCCGACTCCAGATTATATCTCTATAACCAAATCTAGCTTCTTTTTCCACTTCTTAACCGACGATACACTTTGCTATATTCAAACACGCTTCTTCTCTGCTTCTTAGTTTCTAAAAGTCACAGTCAACCCCTTCCCCATTGGCACACCTTCAATATTTGCTCCCAGTTTAAATTGACCTTCAACAGTCGATACGACTTCATATGTCACCTTGCCGTTCTTGTCTGTAATCTCATTTAAAGTTCGAGCACCACTTGCTCCTGTTAACTCTACCCTCTTTCCCGGAACCCCCATACCATTCTTGTCCAAAACAAAAATATTAACTTTACACATATCTTCACCATTTGCTTTGGCCAACAAATTCTCACCTATAATATATGAACTTTGAATATCGATCCTTTTCTCCGGAGCCGCCCTCGTCATCGTCACCATAATTCTTGGTACTGCTTGGCTGGCTGTCACATACACCACACCCATTCCCAACATCAATCCAACTATCATTAGGCTGTTCTTTTTATTCATGAATACCTAAATTTATAACTTATTATCCAAAAAATCAATAGATTGTCATTCACACTCTATCTTTGCTAACGGCCTCGCTTGCTTGTTTTTCCCTATCTCTCAAGCTAACCTTACTATTCTCACTACCTCTTGCTAGTACTCCAATCAACAATCCCTCACAATCACTTCTCAACTATACCAAAGCTAACAATAATCACTTTGTATACGTTTGTTACTTTTCCCTATTAACATTTTAAGTAAATTTATCTTTATAAATCTAAATTCATTATTTTCTTGCCAACAGTTGTCTTGCTTCAGCCATCTACCTATTTTAGTATCATTTAGAATCAAACACTCTTTACCGCATTACTCCGCATTATCCCTCCAATCGCCTTATCTATTTATATATCTTTAAGATTATTTTGTAGTAGTTTGTTAGTAGGTGTATCACCCGTGTAAGTAGCTGTGAAATATTTCCGCACTTCAAAATCGGTAAATAATTTCTAAATACATACTATCAAAATATATCAAAAATAGCCTCAAAATGCCTGTTGACAGGCTATTTTTTATAGTAGATAAATATATTAGTTAAATAATTAGCAAACGCAAGAATTGCATATAAACATGTATAAAAAATATAATTCCAAAGCTAAAAATTTATCTCCGCTATTCGAAAAGCTCATCCCCTTTTTGATCATAGCCACCTGCTTTATGTGGCTCTGGAAATAAGTTAAAACTACTGCCCATGACCTTCATCAACTCTTATCATCTTTGGCTAAAAAACAATAACTATAATAAAAACACCATCCGCAACTATCTTGCCGACACACACAAGTACCTCAAGTTCGTTGTAGAACAAGCTGACACTGAAACTAGTACAAACCCCAACACTAAAAACTTACTCTCATCCATCGCTACTGACCCCAAGCACCTTTTTTCCAAACAACTGATAAGCAGTTATATTCTCCATATTACCGATCAAAAAAACAAACCCCGTTTCTTAGCAAGCCTTTCCTTGTTCTGCCAATTTGCCATTAACCAAAACATTATTTCTCAAAACCCTGTCAAATCATTCCTCAGTCAACAAAAAAAACAGTCTTCACCGGAAAAATCTACCGACTTTGACAGCCTCATTGCCCTCTATCAAAACTATCTCTTTAAGCACAAAAAAACTCCAGCAACTATCAAAAACTATATCAATGATCTACACCAGTACATCAACTGGGCTAAACAACACAAAAACGATAATAGCCAGGTATTTATTTTTTCAGAGCGCAATCATGTAAGCGAAGCGCAACGCGTGAGCACTGAAAAAAATAAATCCGGGCTTAATTGGCTAAAAAATATATTAACTCATAAACCTTATGAAACTTGATCAACTATTAAACCAGGATCAAATAAATAGATACGCGGACTTTCTCAAGTCTCAGGGCTTATCTGATGCTTCAATCAAAAGAAAACTTTCTTCTCTCGTCTCCTTCAAAAAATTTCTCCAAAAAAAATCCTTTTTACCCAAAACCGTTACCTCTCAACCTATAAGCTATAACCCGACAACTCAATCCTCTTATCCTATAACTTCAGACTCTAAACTACCCGGCAAACATTTTAACCGCTATCTTCTAGGCGCCCTGATTCTAATCATCCTTTCAGCTCTGGGCATTGGCCTTTACACTCAATCATATTTAAATGCCAAAAAAGAACTGGCCTACTCCACTGCCTCTGAAATGGCCCGTCCGGGTCGACACCTTTCATTTCAGGGACGCCTGACCGATCAGGTAGGCAATCCCATTAGCTCTCCCACCACCATCCAATTTAAGCTCTATGATATTGGCACCACCGGTGTCGGCACTACTCTCTATGATTCCTGGATTGATTATGGAACCGGTAACGGTATCGGCAGTACTATTGTTGACCCCGATGACAACGGTATCTTCTCTGTAATTATTGGCCAAACCCATGGAGACGAAATCCCACCGCAAGTATTTTCAGAAAATGTTGAAGTCTGGTTGGATATCTCCGTTGGTGATGAACCAATGGATAAGCGGCAACAAATAGCCACCGTAGCCTACGCCCTCAATGCTGAAACTCTACAAGGCCTCCCTCCTTCTGCTAGCGGTCTAAAAAATACTGTGCTAGTTATTGGAGATAGCGGCGACATCTATCTGGGCGAGGAAAGCCCTTCAATTATTTCCGAAAACGGTATCTTTGCTCTCAAGGGTGACGCCCTTCTCCTCCAGGCCAATATGGGCACCGATGGCAACATTGAAATCAATCCCGACGGTTCAGGCGTAATCAAATTAACAACTGAGGGTGTCGGACCTTCTGGTGTCGGTGGATTCATATATGCCTCTAATGCCAATCTGTCTACTGGTAACTTATTCCAAGGTGAAATCAGAAATGACAATCGGGGTTACAACTTCATAGAATTCACCAACTATAATATTGGCACCACAGAGCTTGCCACTCGTTTTTCGGTTAATGCCCATGGGGATACCAATGTCTTTCGAAACCTTCAGGTTGGTTCCACTCTACTCACACAAAATATATCAATCGGTAGCACCATCGTTACTTCTTCGGCCTCCGAAATCAATTTACTTGCTGGCTTAAACGCCACGACTGGATCAATCATCTATGGTAATGGTACAAACCTTACCAACCTTGACCCCGGTGCCGATGGTTATGTTCTTCAAACCCGTGGTCCTGGTCAATCCCCTGTTTGGGTATCTCCCTCAGCCAGTGTCGGTGCCTCATCCGTTCCTTTCTCCGGTATCACTACCGGCACCAACACCCAAGCCCTAATGACTGTCGGCTCGGGATCTTCTATCTCATATACCGGTACTGGTGTTATCAATGCCAACCGCCTCTCAGGTCTGGCATTTGACAATCTCCCCTATGTCGCTAACGTCACCAACTCTACTCTAATCCGTTCTGGTTCCGGTCCTTATACTCTTGGTCTTAATCTTGGTGCCACCAATACCTGGACCGGATCTCAAACCTTCAATGCTCCCTCCTACTTTATGAACTCGGTGGGCTTAGGTACTAGTAGTCCTACCTCCCAACTTCATCTGGTTGGTAGTGGTTCTCTCCTCAAAGTTGGTGATACTGCTGGTAATACTCTAATTGATATCACTGACACCAACGCCACTTTCAATCTACCCACTGCTTTTACTAGTACTGGTGATGTTTCCCTTAGTCACAACCTCCTCTTTACTAATGCTACTGCTAGTTTTATTAAAACTAATTCTCCACTTGCTATCGAAGTTGGTGAAGCTTTTAACTCTAGCAATCTTACTCTTCGTACCTTCAATGCCGGTCAAGTTGTTGTTGATTCCCAAACTCTTAATGTCACCGGCAACCTTTCTGTTGGTGGCACCATCACTGGTGATGGTTCCGGAATTACCAACTTACCCACCTCAGCTTTTGACAAAGGTAACTTAGTTGCTGGTATTGGTGTCTCTTTTACAGGTACTACTACTGATCGTCTGGTTGGTTTAGGAGATCTCTCTGTTAATCTCACCAATACCGGTGTTGATGCCTCCACTTATGGCTCAGGTACCTCCATCCCCACCTTTACTGTTGATGCCCAAGGCAGACTTACTTCAGCTTCTCAAGTACTAGCTAATTTTGAATCACCTCTGACTTTTCAAAATGGCTTAACCAGAACTGTTAACACCATTGGACTGGGAGGCACCCTAAATCAGCTAACTAAAATTGATTTAGCTGGCAACAACTTTGGCTTTTATGGTACTGGTAACGTTGGGATTGGAACTACTTCGCCTTCGAAAAAACTTGATATTTCTGGCGACATTAACTTAACCGGTACTATTTTCTCTGCTGGTACTTCAGGTTCTAGTGGTCAAATCTTAAGTAGTACCGGCACCGGTCTTTCTTGGATTGATGCTGACGCTTCCGGTATTGGCACCACCTATGCTGCCGGTATTGGCCTATCCCTAGCTAGCAACACCTTCTCTCACAAAGACTATACTTCCGTTTCTGACTCATCCAATTCTAATGGTACCGTTCTCCAATCAATTACTTTTGATTCGGACAATTTGGGCCACGTTGTTTCTGTCTCTACCACCAATCTTGACAGTCGATTCCTTCAAATAGGTGCTACCGGCAACTTTATCACTACTCTCAGCGTTGGTGGTTCCGGTCTGACGATTACTGGTACC
>CAZFAI010000040.1:0-6320 GCA_964516555.1 uncultured Gammaproteobacteria bacterium | reverse complement strand
TAACCCTTTTTATGTTGGTAAAAATGTTTGGCTTGGCAAGGAAACACCAGGACAACAAGAACATTTAATAGATGATGATGTTTTTGAGAAGGTAGGTATGGTTCTTACTCGTAAAAATACCCCTTACTATACAAAACATGAGTATTTGTTTAAAAGTCTTTTTAGATGTGTTAATTGTGGTGGTTTAATAACATGGGAAGAACATAAAGGCTTTGTTTATGGTCATTGTAACCACCGCAGGGATGGTTGTAGTGCTTGTAAGTGGACTAAAGAAGAAAAAGTAGCGGAACAAATAGTCAATGAATTAGCAACCTTTAAAATTGATAATCCTAGGCTAATGAAATGGTTGAGTAAAGCATTAAAGGAAACAAATCAGATAGAAAGTAATTTATATCTAAACAGTATAAGTGAGCTTGAGAAAAATAGAGAAGTTGCTAAAAAAAGGTTAGATGCAATATACATTGATAAAATTGATGGAAAGATTACTCAGGATTATTACAATCTAAAGTTTGATGAATTTTCAAAAGACCTAGAATCTATTGATAATAATATATCTAAACTCACGAAAATAACTAACTCTGAACAAACAAAAAAAGCTGATTTATATGATTTAGTTCAACAAGGAAAAGAAAAATACTTAGAAGGGAAACCTGAAAAAAGAAGGGAACTGATTAGAATGGTTTTTAATAATTTAAAATTGAATGGCAGTAGTGTAATTTTTGAATTGGACAAAAATTATTTATTACTTAAAAACCTAGCTGAAAAAACCAATAGTTCTAAAATGGGAAAATTGATAGATTCTGGTGATGAAATATTTGAACAGCATGATTTAACCAAAGTTTCCGATTATTATGCTTCTTCACACCCTGATTGTTCCGTTGTGCTCCCCCGCGTGGACTCGAACCACGGACCTAGCGATTAACAGTCGCGCGCTCTACCAACTGAGCTACAGGGGATCGTTGACTATATGTTTTAAAAGTTCCCGACCTGAACCAGACTTGAAGAACTTTTCCCTACGTCTGGCTTCGGTTCGATCTGAACATTTTTCAGAATAAACTAGCTTCCACGGACCTCTACCTCGGGAGCCAATATTCTTGTTTGAATTATGTTCAAACAATCTCCTGTGGAGATCATTGGTGATACCTTTGTAAAGTTCGCCTGTTTTTTGGCTTTTTAGAATGTATACAAAGTACACATTCTATTTTAACAGTCGCACAAGACATACCAACTGACCTGCCTGCCGGCAGGCAGGGCTACAGGGGATCGGTATAAACTAATTTTTTGAGAGCAGGATGATTATAACATTTAGGGCTAGGTTGGGGAATGGATGTGACACGAGAATATTTTTATATTAGGCTTCGATTTTGGAAAACAGATACGTACCAATAACCATAATAACTAGTCCGGTAACCAAAACAACACCAAGATCAGTAGCAATACCAAAATTAGGGGAGATATTGATCATAAGACTTCTTACACCATCTACACCATATGATAAGGGATTAATTCGAGTAACGGTTTTCATAACAGCAGGCAAGCCGTCCAAGGGGTAGAGAGCCCCGGATAAAAAGAAGGTCGGCATAACTAAAAAGTTCATAATTAGTTGAAACCCTTGCAGGTCTTTCAAGGTTGAGGCAATTGCGGTTCCAAGGGCGGTATACAAAAAGGCGATAAGAAAAACAAAAATGAAAGCAATGGGAATCAGATACAAGTTTTCAGGCCGGAAACCGAAAATTAGGGTAAGAACGAGAACGATCATCCCCTGAATGGTGGCTACAGTAGCACCACCCAAGGTGCGGCCAAGGACAATTTTATAGCGGGGAACGGGGGCGGCCAAGGTTTCCTTGAGAAAGCCAAACTGGCGATCCCAAATTAACTCAACACCGGAGAAAACGGCTGTAAAAAGAACACTCATGGCAATAATTCCAGGAGATAAGAACTGAATAAAATTACCCTCTCCGGCCCGCTGATAAATAGAACCAAAGCCATAGCCAAAGGCAAGCAGAAACAACAGCGGCTGGCCGAGAGAACCAATCATTCGAGATCGGGAACGGTAATATCTTTTAATTTGACGCAACCACAGACTGTAAACAACTCTCATCTTTGACCTCCCCAAAGACGTCTTCGTTGCCTCATCCTGTCTAAATTGCCAACGACTTCTTCTCTAATGGTAGTGCCGGTTAGCTTGAGATAAGCTTCTTCGAGAGAGTTAGTTTTGGTCTGATTTTTTAATTCCTGCAGGGTACCAATAGCAACAATCTGACCGTGATCAATAATAGCAATCCGTTGAGCTATTTTTTCGGCTTCTTCCATGTAATGAGTAGTAAAGAAAACGGTCATTTGTTCGTTTTTGTTGATTTCTTTAATGTAATTCCAGATATGGTTTCGGGTCTGAGGGTCGAGGCCAAGGGTGGGTTCGTCGAGGAATAAGATTTGAGGATGATGAAGAAGGCCACGGGCAATTTCTAGGCGACGACGCATACCACCGGAAAAGTTTTTAACAAAATCATGACGACGATTCCAAAGTTCGACTAAATCAAGCATAGATTTAATCCTATCAACAGCAACGTCTTTGGGGATACTATAAAGAGCAGTGTGTAGCTGCATATTTTCCAGGGCAGTAAGTTCGTCATCGACACTGGGATCCTGAAAAACAATGCCAAAAGAATTTCTAGTTTGATCCTGATCAGTCAGGGGGTTATAACCGTTTATGGCCATCTTGCCCTTAGTAGGTCTGAGAAGAGTAGTTAGCATCTTGATAGTAGTTGACTTGCCGGCACCATTCGGACCTAGGAAAGCAAAAATTTCGCCTTTTTTGACATCAAAAGTGACATTGTCAACAGCAACCAGACTGTTGAATTTTTTGGTCAGGTTGGTGACTGAAATTATGGATTTCTCGGCCATATTAATTGATAGTTTAATTATACTCTCTTAAGTTCGCAAAAAAAAATAACTCTTTTTTCGAGACAAGAGATAATATAAAAACCAAGCCCAGTAGTTGTTGGGCTTGGTTAGTAAAGAGCGCCTCAAAACTTTATTGACCACTTTTCCTGCCACCACCACTGGAAGCCTTGCCGCCTTTGCGACCGCGCTCCGCAGCTTCCTCTGAAGACATAGAGCTGGACTGACCACCTTTGCGGGCGATATCCCGTTGCTTGTCTTCGTCCATAGAAGCAAATCCCCGATCTGATTTTGCCATTATCATCCACCCCCTGATATTAAATTATTATTATCTATGTTTATAGGGCAGCTAATTAGGAAGTGAATTAAAGACGGGTAAGAAATCAGCAATATTTGATTACTCTAAGTAATCCTGGAGCTTCTTGCGGCGGGAAGGATGGCGGAGTTTTCGCAGAGCTTTGGCTTCGATCTGGCGGATACGTTCGCGGGTGACATTGAATATTTTCCCCACTTCTTCAAGGGTTTTGGGAGTCTCACCAAGAAGGCCGAAGCGCAAACTCAATACTTTGGCTTCGCGCTCATCGAGCGAATCTAGTACTTCCTCAATTGATTCCCGTAAGAGTTCTTTGCTGGTTTCCTCGTAGGGAGAGGGCTGGGTGGTGTCTTCAATAAAATCACCGAGGAAAGAATCTTCGTCATCACCAACGGGTGTAGCAAGGGAGGTAGTGTCCTGGGAAATTCGGTAAATTTCTTCGACCTTGTCAACTGTAATGCCAACCTCTTCGGCGATCTGCTCGACACTTGGTTCATGACCTAGTTTTTGAGTAAGTGCACGGGTAGCCTTGTAAACCTTGTTTATGGTCTCGACCATATGAACCGGAATACGGATAGTTTTGGCCTGGTCGGCAATGGCCCGGGTAATAGCCTGGCGGATCCACCAGGTAGCATAGGTAGAAAACTTGAAACCACGTTTCCAATCAAATTTTTCAACAGCACGCATTAAACCCTGATTGCCTTCCTGGACTAAATCGAGAAAAGTAAGACCACGGCCAATATATTTTTTGGCAATGGAGACAACAAGACGTAAGTTAGCGTTAATTAATTGTTCGCGGGCAACTTGTGAGCCTTTTTCGATTTGCTGGGCTAGATAAACTTCCTGGTCAAAAGTCAAAAGGTCGATTTTACCGATCTCTTTGAGATACATTCTGACCGAATCAACGCCGGTTTTTGAAGAAAGCAAGGTGAGAAGATCGGCGCTGGTAACTTTGTCCCTGTCGGCATCGATAACTTCACGGGATTCAACTTTGTCGAATACATCGATACCTTTGCCAAAAAGATAGTCGAACAATTCGTCAACCATATCAATATATTTTTCGGGTTCCGGAATTTGAGCCAGTATCTCATCATTGGTAAGATAATGGAGCTTCTTGGCCTGGTTAATTAAGTGTTGTTTGACTTTGGAAAGATCTAGAGCTACTGCCATCCTGGTATTATATTAAATTTGTAAGGATTTTACTAGGTTTTTTGAGTTTGGAGGCGGGAAAGCCGTTCCAAGAGTCTATTATACTCCAATTCTAGCTTTTTTAGTTCATCTTCCTGCTTACTTGTTTCACTTTGAGCAATTTTTGTACTTAATAATTTCATCTTTTCTTTTATCAGGATAATTGAGATCATATTGGCAGTTTTTTTGATTAATTTTTGACGGGTAATGGAATCGACTGTGGGGGTGGTGGCTTCCAAGTAAAGCGTTTGGAAAAAGGATTGGTGTTCGGCTGGAAGTGAGGATTGAAACTCTGCGGGATTAAACAACTTGACAGATAATAAGTGGCTGAGAATTAATTGATGACGGGGGTCGGTGTCGGATTTAAGGTGGTCTTCAATTTTTGCAGCTAATTTTGAAGGATTTTTTGATCCCAGAACCAAAGCCAAAAGCTGCCTCTGGAGGTTGTCTTTGGTGCTGGCAATGGTGGGTATGGGCTGAGATACAGGAATGGGACTCATCGCGGTTGAGGGCTTTGAGTCGGTTGTATATTTTTGGGATTCCTGAAGAACAGACTGATAATCCGAACCGATGGCGGAAGAGAGCTGGCGAAGATAATCCGATTTAATTACGGGGCTTTTGATGCGAGTCAGGAAAGGCAAGACCATTTCCATAACTTTTTTCTTGGAACTGGGGGTATCAATTCCGTAATTTTTGATAGCTGAGTTTATTAGGAACTCCCCTACCGGAACAGCGTTCTTTAGATTCTCCCGGAAACTTTCGGGGTTATCTTTGACTGCCTCGTCGGGATCTTTGTATTTGTCATCCAAAACCAAAACCCGGATATCAAAATCCAGATTTTCAGCAAGCTCGATACTTTTGACAGCAGCGTTATTGCCGGCAAAATCCGAATCAAGACCAAGGATGATGTTTTCGGTATAGCGATGGAGCAGGCGAAGTTGATCTTCAGTAAAAGCGGTACCTTTAATTGCAATAACATTTTTGATTCCTGCCTGAAAAGGCGAAATCATGTCGAACTCCCCTTCGACTACCAAAACAGAATTGACCTCGCGAATAGTATCTTTGGATAAATTAAGGCCAAATACCATCTGACTTTTGTGGTAAAGAGTGGTCTCGGGAGAGTTGATATATTTGGCAGAATTTTGGTTTTTGGTTGATGGCAAGATTCGACCGGAGAAGCCTAAAATCCGGCCCCGATAATCAGCGAGAGGAAAGGTCAGTCGACCCTGGAAACGATCGTAGAGGCGGTTGCCGTAGTTACTCCTACCAATTGTGCCAGTAGCGATTATGTCCTGCTCCGATAAGTTTTTTTTGCGAAGATAATTTACCAGAAGAGCCGAATTATCGGGAGAATAACCAATTTTGAATAGTTTAATTGTCGTTTTACTGATTCCCCTATTTTCAAGATACAAAGAAGCGTCTTTGCCCAGGGGGTGGGTGGTGAGCATGTAGTGATAGAATCTGGACACTTCTTCGTTTATTTGGAAAAGGCGATTTGATTCGGATTCCTGTTTGGTAAAATTTGAGCTACGCTTGAGAGTGACTCCGGTAATTTTGGCTAGTTCTTCCAGGGCTTCTTTGAATTCCAAACGGTCATACTCCTGAACAAAAGAAAAAATATCGCCAGCTTTACCGCATCCAAAACATTTGTAGATCTGAAGTTCGGGAGAGACGACGAATGAGGGGGTTTTTTCAGTGTGAAAAGGACAGCAGGCAACAAAATGACGACCACGTTTACGCAGAGGGACGAATTTTTGGATATATTCGACAATGTCAATCTTTTTTTTGATTTCTTCGACTTGGTTTTCCACTGGCTAATTTTAGCATTAACCGTTCGTGGAGGTGCCTGTTCTCTTTTCTCTCACCAACCTATACCTCAGGGAAAAGAGCAGGTAGATTAGCAGGAGAAGAGTGAGGG
>CAZFAI010000039.1:0-6755 GCA_964516555.1 uncultured Gammaproteobacteria bacterium | reverse complement strand
CAAAATTCTCTCTCTTTCCCTTCGCACTTCTCTCTGGCGGTAATATTCTCTGGCAATATTATGCTTCCATACTTTTTCAAGAAACCCCTTTGCTCCCCTCAACTGACCCGCTTCTGCCGTTAAATTCTCTTCCGCCCTATCAACCGCCGTTGTTTTTATTGCACTTGATACATCCACAACCACAATTTTTATTTTCGATCCGTTCCCCGCAGATATATTTTCTCCGGTATTCTCAGGCATTTTAATTTAATTCTAAATATCTTTCTCTGAAAGCAATCAATTCAGCTGCCACTAACTGGTCCAGACCACTTATATTCTCAGCACAAAATTTAACCACTTCCTCCATCGTCCCCTTATTCAACAAATCGTCAAACTCCTCCATCCTCTCAACCGGGATCTTCTCTATCACCATGGCATTGATTCGGTCTTCTACCCGCTCCAACAAATCTTTTCTCATTTGTAATCGTACCCCTTCATCAATATCGCCCAGGTCTTTTTCCTCCATCAGTTTATCTACAAACTGAGACAAGTCAACCAAAACTCCCCTATCTTCATTACTCATAAAAAAGCTTAACAGTCGGTCTATCGATAATCAAGCAACCAAAACCCTACCCCTGGGCGTCCTTTTTATCAATCCCTTCTTCATCAAAAATGGTTCATATACTTCCGTAATCGTCCCCACATCCTCAGTTAACGCCGCTGCTAAATTCTCCACCCCCACCGGACCACCGTCATAATGACTCCTGATCACTTCCAAATACTTCCTATCAGCATCAGACAACCCCATTTCATCCACTCCCAACATCTTTAAAGCCGTTTCGGCTTCGTTTATAGTAATCAACCCGTCATTATTCACCTGGGCATAATCCCGTACCCTTCTTAGCAACCTGTTGGCCACCCTAGGTGTACCCCTCGATCTCTTTGCAATTTCCCTGGCAGCTTCCCTCTCTATTCTTACCCCCAAAACCTCCGCCGTTCTCTCAACAATTTCCCGCAAACTCACCTCGTCATAAAAGTCCAACTGTTGAACATAGCCAAACCTATCCCTCATTGGTCCCGAAATTAGTCCAATTCGGGTAGTTGCTCCCACTATTGTAAACTTTTGTAAATTTAACCTTACCGTCTTGGCTGAAGGACCTTTCCCCAGCACAATATCCAAAGCAAAATCCTCCATGGCGCTGTACAAAGTTTCCTCAACTAGCTTGTTCATCCGGTGAATTTCATCAATAAACAAAAAATCTCCCTTTTTCAGACCCGACAATATCGCCGCCAAATCTCCCGCCCGTGTCATCGCCGGACCCGACGTTATCTTGATATTTGACCCCATTTCCTTAGCCATTAAAAACGACAATGTCGTCTTCCCCAACCCCGGCGGACCATAAAATAAAATATGATCCAAAGGCTCAGCCCGTGACTTTGCAGCCTCCAAAAAAATTCCCATTTGTTCTTTTAATTTCTCCTGGCCAATAAACTCTGCCAAACTCTGCGGCCTCAAGCTTTTCTCGATAATCTTATCTTCTTTCTTTGGCTTCGGATCTAAACTGGAATCACTCATTTTTCTATTTTACATCAAACTACCAAACAAAACCCAAATCAAGCCCCGCAAATCCTCTTCGGACCAAATCCCAATATCCGCCTACGGGGTCGACACACCAGTCCCCAATCACCATGGCAATTAACCGGGTAAATCGTTTTTTCTTCTCCTTCATTGGCCTCGCATAAAGGACACAATTTATCAGCCATTTCACGAATCCTCACTTCTGTGCCTTGAACAACTATCCTTCCGCCTGGAGCAAAATTTATATGTGTAAATCGATCGTCTTCTATTGACATATCAGTATTTTACCCTAAATTACTCAAACACCAACCCAGTCTTTCTTCGATGCTAACCACCTCCTCCGGCATCTTCTTAACCACAGTCTCAATCTCTACTCTGGCAAAACCCAGCTGCTTTAAGCTCAAAAACAACTCATCTTCCTCTAGTCTTGAATCCTCCTTCAGATCCAGCTCACCCAATCCTCCAATCTTTGACTTCAAGTCAACAATAATTCTCTGAGCCGCCTTTTTACCAATACCCTTAATTTTTTCAAAAAATTTTACATCTGCATCTCCGATAGCCTTCATAATATCAACCACTTCTGCTCCCCCCACAATCTGTGCTGCAGTTTTTGGTCCCACTCCGGATACTCCCAAAAACATCTTAAACAATTCCACTTCCTCTGATGTATTAAAACCATAAAGACTCATATCATTTTCCGATACTGCCATATAAGTCTGAACCGCCACCTCCTCCCCTTCCAGGTGTCTTTTCAAAAACCCCTCTCCAACTCTTACCAAATACCCCACGCCTCCCACACAAACCTCAACCTCCCTACCTCTAATTCTGCTAATCACACCTCTTAAACTGGAAATCATAGAAACATTATAAATCAATTGCCCGCTTAATTCTCATTCATAAAGCTCATCTAACTAATTCAGGCAATTTTAAAGTCAGCCGTAAACAAATGTGTTAATGCTACTGCCACCGCATCTGACGCATGCCCGGGACTTATCGGTTCGCTCAATCTCAAAAATTCTCTTACCATTACCTCTACTTGTTCTTTTTCGGCTCTGCCATAACCCACCAAAGCCATCTTTACCTGCAGTGGTGTATATTCTTTTACTTCAATTCTATTTCTCCTGCCGCACACCTTAATCACCCCAATTGCTTCTGACACCTTTATTGCTGACTTGGCATTTTTCGCAAAATACAACGTTTCAATCGCCATCTCGTCAGCGCCATATTTTTTTATAATTAGTTCTAGTTCAGTATATATATGATCTAGTCTTTCAGCACTAGCTTGGCCAATTTTCGTCTTCAAACAACCACATTCCACCAGCGTCCTCTCATCTTCCAAAACGGCCCATCCGGTGTTGGCCAATCCTGGATCAATACCCAAAATCATTCTCCTGCCTCCAGTGTTACCACCTGTCGATAAAGCTTATTATTTCTGATTTCAAACTCAGTATATCTAGAGCCTTGTGGATTTTTGTGCTCACCCACCGCTCCTACAATGTAAGTCCTGATCCCCTCAATTTCATAAGAAGTCGAATAATGCATATGTCCGGTAATTATATCCTTAACCCCTCCATCTCTCAAAACCATCAACAATTCCGACGCCTCACTTTTTAGCTTTTGATTCTCTCTCCCCATCACATCCGTCAAAAAATTATGATTAAGGGGCATGTGCATAACTCCGATACAAAAATATTCTTGGCATTCACCGACCTCACTTCTCAACCACTCCCACTGCTTCTCTCCTAAACCCAAATATCCGCCATTATTTATCATTAAAAACTTAACCCCTCCCTTCTTAAAGCTAAAATAATCCGATCCAAACACCTCACCATACTCATTTCTCCCCTTACTCTCGCCCCATCTCCAGTCATAATTACCGGGGATTACGTAATATTCAACTTCACTCTCATCCAAAACCCTTTTTGCTTCCATAAATTCACTTTTTCTGCCCTCTGTCACCAAATCTCCGGCCAAAATCACAAATCCCCCTCCCCTTTCCTTTGCCACTTTCAATAATTCTTTCCAATTATCAAATTTGCTATGCACATCAGCCATCACACTAAATTTCAAATCCTCCCCACCACCTTCTTCATTATTTAAAAATTCTTCCTTACTTTGGTCTATTTCTGTCACATTTCTTTCACTATTTTTATAACTCCCCCAAATTACCAATAGCAGCACCAAAACAGCTAATAGTTTTAACTTCATTACTTCATTTTAACTGATTTCCTGGTCAACATAATATATAGGATAAAATTATTCTTTTTCACTTTTCCACAACAACGGCTTATAAAATTTTACTACATCAATTTTATTAATATTATATGGATATTAATACTAATATTACCTGTTCTTAGGATAATATACATAGTATACATTTAGGTTATAATCAAGCCATGGATTACCACCAGCTCTTTTGCCAACTAACCCAAAAATTCCCCGACATCCTGATAAAAGAAAATCACCTACTTGCTCCCTATACCACTCTAAAAATTGGCGGCCCCTCCGACATCTTCATCCATACCCGCCAGCCAAAAGAATTTCATAATGTTTTAGTTTTTATTTCCAATCTTGTTGTCGAAGCAACAACTTTTGAGGAGCGCAATCATGCAAAGCGCGTGAGCACCGCCAAAAGTTTGTTGCAAGACAAAATTGCTCTCACCATTCTAGGCAATGGTTCCAATATCCTCATATCTGATTCAGGCATAAGAGGTGTCGTCATCAAAAATACAGGCAATCATATTTCCGTCTCACCTCAAAACCCATCCCCGATAAACGTCAGCTCCGGAACATCTCTTGCCCATACCATCAACTTTACTCTTAATCACAACCTGCTTGGCCTGGAACATTACGCCTACATCCCCACCACCATCGGTGGAGCTATCCACTCTCACATTCACGGCGTCGGTAATCATCAAATCTCGGAAGTAATTGAATCAATCAAATATTTTAATTTATCAACCGGGAAAACCGTCAACGTTAAAGCCAACAAACTTTCCTGGTCCTATGACCACTCAGAATTCCAAAACCACCCCGAATGGATAATCCTCTCAGTCACACTTAACCTCAACAAACAAAATTCAAACCAAGCCAGGCAACAGGTAAATGACATCATCTCCCAAAAATCATTAACCCAACCTCTCAACTCCGCCGGTTGTGTTTTCAAAAACCCCCAAAACGACTCCGCCGGACGAATCGTAGATCAACTCTTAAACCTCAAAGGCTATTCTATTGGAGGCGCTCAAGTTTCAGACAAACACGCCAACTTCATAGTCAACAACGGACAGGCTACCGCCAAAGATTATCTTGCCCTGATCAAACATATCCAACATCAAGCCAAGCAAGAACTTAATTTAGAACTCGAACCGGAAATCAAACTTTTTGGCCAATTCTAGTCATTCTTCTCCCTCTCCTCTCTGAACAATCTCCTTCACTTCCCACTCGGACCAAGGAAATCTCCTCGTTCTCACCACCACCACGTCCACATTATCTAATCCCAATCCACCAACAAAAGTCTCTTCGCAACAAATACCCCCATCCCCAAGAATTATACCCGGATCCCTTCTTTCCAAAAACCTTCTCTTTAATATCTCTTTTACCCCACCAACCTACCTCCTGCAAATTATTAAAAAGATATCTCATTTTAAATCAGTTCAATTTAAATTTTCCAGTCACAAACCACTTGCCACACAAACCTTGGCAATGCCAACTGTCTCCTCCATCTCTTCGGTTCCTTAATCAAAGAATACAACCATTCCATCCCCACTTTTCTTACATATTCCGGTGCTCTTTTCAAATCTCCACTATAATAATCAAAACTCCTACCCACCCCCATCACCACTCCCACGCTGATTTTTCCAATATTTCTGTCTATCCATTCTTCCTGTTTTTTCATTCCATAAGCTACAAACAATATATCAATATGGTCCTTACCAATAACTTCTAGAATATTTTGATCCTCTCCAGTTGCCATCCCCTCATAAGTTCCTGACACTTTCAGTTTGGGATATTTACTCAAAAAATTTTTAGCCGTCCTCTCGGCTCTGTCGCCCCACCCACCCAAAAAAAATACCCTCCATCCTTTTGTGGCTGCCAATTGACACAATCCCTCTATCAAGTCACTCCCGGCAGCAATATCCTTTCTGTGTTTTCCTCTCAGAATATCCAAACCAAATCGTAATCCTGCAATCGCCTTCCTGTTTGACTTCCTCACTTTAAGTGCCCACCACAAACCAACCCCATCAACCACATTTAGGCTTGTCTTTTCTTTTAATATGTTGGTAAATTGGCCGTCTTGCCTAGCCTTCATAATAAACTCTGGGTTAACTGTAGCTACCCATATTCCCTTTCTCCCCGAAGCCAACCACTCATCCAGTAGTCCTAGCACTTGCTTGTATCCTCTGCTAAACAAGGGTATTCCCCACAATTCACCCATATTTAGGCTATTTTTATACCCCCTATCTGTCACTTTTCCACATTTTCTCCCATACATTTTATAAAAAATTATCTCACAAACCTACCCTAAACACCAACAACTTATTGTTTTTTCAAAAACTAAAAAAATTTTATCAAAATAATTTTAAAATCTTACTATTATAGGTTTATCATATTACCCCATACATATAAATTATAAGGTTATTACAATAAATATATCATCAACCAAACACTTGTCAACTATAAGATTATTACTTGTCAAATTTCAAATAAATCAAACAAATCTAAAAGGTTAATATATTTACTCACTAATATATACCTAATATTACAATAAATATATTAAAATACTAGATTACTATCTCAACCTCACAAACCAATAGTTATAATGCCAAAACAACCCACAAATTAAAACAATGATAAATAACAATATTATTACTTTATAAGTATTCCCCAAGAAACATATCACCTGATCGCCCGTCTATACACATCCAAATTTTCAATCGCCGTCCCCGTTCCTCTAATAACACAATATTGGGGTTCCAGTGCTACATGAGCAGACACTCCAATCTCCCTGGTCACCAACACATTAAAATTTCTTAATTGAGCAGTTCCGCCGCTCAAAACTATTCCCCTGTCCACAATATCTGCCACCAACTCAGGAGGGGTAATTTCCAGAGTATCTCTTATCGCCATGATTATCTGATCTAGTATTGGCCTAATCGCTTCGTAAACCTCATCTGAATTGATTATGATGTTCTTGGGC
>CAZFAI010000038.1:0-7307 GCA_964516555.1 uncultured Gammaproteobacteria bacterium | reverse complement strand
ATAAAAAACCGGAATATGAATTTTGTCGGCAATTTGTAATAGTCGGGTAAGAATCCCAATTTGATTTCTTGACTTCGGGTTTTATTCGGATAACAATTAATAATGATTCAATTGATTGACACTCCTGTTTCTGTTTCCTTGGAATACGACCATCGGAGTCGTCGGATTTTTCCCTCCAAAGTTACTTGGGATGGCCTCCAGTATCTGATCCAAAAAATTGGCTATCACCACACTTATCGCTCCGGCCGGACACTTTATCACGTCTTTTCAGTCGCCGGAGACGAAGTTTTTTTTCGCCTAATTCTCGACACTGACACCTTATCCTGGCGCCTCAAGGAGGTTTCCGATGGCTTACCCGGCTAATCTGCCTTTTAACGGCAAAGATCCCACCATTATCCATCTCGACTTAAACTCCTGTTTTGCCACTATTGAGCAGCAGGCTAATCCCTTACTTCGTGGTAAGCCCATAGCTGTTGCTGCCTATACCACCCCCTCCGGCTGTATTCTTGCTCCCTCCGTTGAAGCTAAGGTCAAAGGCGTTAAAGTTGGTATGCGGGTCTCTGAGGGTAAGATGCTTTGTCCCGAATTGATTATTCTTGGCACTGATCCCTGGAAGTACCGTCACGTTCATCTTGAGCTCAAAAAACTACTCTGCCGATACACCAATGTTGTTGTCCCCAAATCTATCGATGAATTTATTTTAGACATGGAGGGCTTTCCCAAGTTCAGCAGTGGTATGGAATCTGTTGCTAACGAAATCAAGCAGAGGATTAAGTCAGAAATAGGGGAGTGGCTGACGGTTTCTGTCGGCATCGGTCCCAATCGTTTTCTGGCCAAAATCGCTTCCAATCTCCAAAAACCCGACGGCTTAAGCCGCATAGATAGTAGTAATTTTCTGGACATTTATTCCAAGTTGTCTCTTCCGGATCTCCACGGTATCGACCGCAATCTTACCGCCCGTCTTAATACCGCTTCAATTCACTCTGTTGTTGATTTCTACCATGCCCCGATCGATCGCATTAAGTCGGCTCTTCACTCTGTTACCGCCTATTATTGGTATCTTCGTCTCCGCGGTTGGGAGATTGACGATGTTAACTTAGACCGCAAAAGCTTTGGTCACATGTATTCTCTCCCAAAAAAATTATCATCTCCACAGGAATTGTCTCCGATCCTTCACAAATTGGTCCAAAAGCTAGGCGGCCGCATGCGTAAAGCTGGTTACCGGGCCAGGGGAGTCCACGTTGGCCTGTTATATTCTAATCGTTCCTTTTGGCATCATGGAGCCACTTTTGATCGGGATTTATTCGACTCGCGGGACATTTACCAACGGGCTTTCAAAATCATGCTCAAATCGCCCTACCGCTACCCGGTCGCCAATCTTTCGGTTTCCTGTTTTGATCTTACCCGCAATCCTTCTCTTCAGCTTGATTTATTCGGTGCCACAGATCGTAAAATTCATTTGGTTTCTGCTCTTGACCGTATCAACGAGCGCTGGGGAAATTTTATTATTACCCCGGCCCGGATGATTGACACCTCGGACCTTGTTCCCGACCGTATCAGCTTTGGCGGCATCAAAGAGTTAGAGCAATTCATTGTCAACGGTTAATATCTACCTTCTCCAAATTCTTAACAGCCGGTCCATGAATTACCCGTCCCTTATAATCAAACCTCGATCCGTGGCAGGGGCAGTCCCACGATTTCTCCGCACTATTCCAGGCAACAGTACAACCCATATGGGTGCATTGAGGTTTTAGCCCAAAAAGTTTTCCCTTCTCATCTTTATATATCAAAACCTTATTTCCGCCATATTCCACCACCCCTCCCTCTCCCTTTTTTATTTCACCCAATTTCATGGTTTTTCCCAATTTACCGCCTACAAATTCTTTGGCTGTTTCCCAGTTATGACCAAGCAATCTGCCACCCTCTACCTTCAGGTTCAACCGCCATGGACGAAAGATTTCCTCATAAGAATTTTGTCTGCGGCTAATCAGATCAGCAATTAATTTTCCGGCCATCGTCCCGTTGCTCATCCCCCAGCCGTTAAAACCTGTGGCCACATATATATTATTGATATTTTCGGTAATTTTACCAATGTAGGGCAGCCTGTCTGCTGTAAAATTATCCTGAGTCGACCATCGATGGTACACTTTCGTCACCCTCAATTTTTCATTCATGTACTTTTCCAATTTTCCATAGCATTCTTCAGTATCCCTAACGGTTCCGGTTCGGTGGGTTACTCCTCCTACCACCAGTAAATCCTGGTAGCGCCTGATGGAGTAGGAATCCTCAGATGCGGTAATGTGCATGTTTTCGACCTTCTTTTCAGGTTTGATTGCCAGTGCATAGTCCCTGTCCGGAATTAACTTAGCAAAATAAGCACCCTTTTTGTCATAAAACGGATAGTGTGTAGCCACGACTACCACTTTTGCACTAATCTTGCTGCCATTCTCAAACTCCACCTCAACCGCTTCTCCCTCACGCAATCTTACCGCCCGGCTGTTCTCATAAATTTCCATCTTTCTGTTATTAGCCTGGGCTAGAGCTAATATATACTTATAAGGGTGAAATTGTGCTTGGTTATTAAACATAACTGCACCGGCAACCTCAAAAGGTAGTTCGGTTTTAGAAAGATAATTTGCTGGTAATCCAAGTTTTCTTGCCACCTCTGCTTCTTTTTTCACCAGATTATCGTCTTCTTTTGATTCGGCATATACTGACATCTGCCTCCTTTCAAACTGGCAGTCAATTTTTTCTTTTTCAACGATTTTTTTAATCAATTCAATTGCTTCCTGGTTGGCTTGGCCATAAATCTTTGCTGTATCACTATCAATCTTTTCAGCCAGATCGGAGTAAATCAGATGGTGAAGGGAAGTAATCTTTGCTGTTGTATGTCCGGTCACGCCTCTACCAATTCTTGCCCCGTCCACCAAAACTATCCTGCCAATTCCATCAGTAGATTGACTCAAGAAATACCCCGCCGTCATACCCGCTATTCCTCCTCCGACAATAAGCACATCACACTCAATATCTTTTTCCAGCCCTGGATAGGCAGATGCTTCTACATCCAGCCACAATGGTATTGTCTTCATAATATATTTTCGCCATCACTTGTAAAATAACCAACAAAAATTGGTAAGAAAAACAGTCAACTTTTCTTTCTTACTAAGTTGTTACAGAAGTCTTATAATCGCTTGGCACATATTTCTTATATTCCAATAATATGATGTACAAAAAATTAAACAACTTACCTTCAGAAATCAAGAATGAACTACCCGAAGATGCACAAAAATTATTTTTGGAAGCCTATCGGGATGGTTGGCAGGATTACGAAAGTCCTTTAACTCGCGATACCAAAACCAGTCGCCACCAGGCTTCAGTCCGTTTTGCCTGGTTAGCTGTCAAGGATGAGTACAAAACGGACAAATATGGTAAATGGATCAAAAAACGGCCCAAACCAAGAGTTGTTTTTAAGAAAAACGACTGAGTATTTAACCGAAATCTTTCCCAGGCCTTGTCACTCTCTTTCCTTACTCTTACAAGCGTAGTATAATTAAATACTTGATTTGACTTTTGCCATAGTCTAAAATTCTAACTCGTTGCTCATTGACAAGAAGTAGTAAAAAGCAAAGAGTCTTAAGATGTGAAACCCCTTTTAAAGGCAAAGGAACATTTCACATTTTAACCATCTCTTTGCTTTTGGTGGTTGGTCTTTTGGGACTCAAATGTAATAAAAATTGATCGTTTTATTCTATCTGAGTCCCAAATGATTGAAACATTTTATTGTTGTTGTATTACGTTAATAATTCCGCATTCACCTCTAGGCGCAATCTAGACGTAATGGATGCGGCAGGCATCAACCGGGGGGGTCTTCCCGAAAAGGGATGCCGGTTGATGTCTGGTGGGACTAGTGGTGGGCTCCGAGGGGAGGGAATGGCAGTGTTGCCAAAACCCGGTGAACCGAGGAGCCCTCTACTTCAAGCTTTCGCCCATTCCTTCTTTTCTCTCCCGTCCCCCCTTTTTTTCTATTCCTCAACATCTCGCCCCCTTCACTCTACCCCCTCAACACATTCATCCATACAAACCACCAAAAGCTTTTCTTCTTGAATATTCCATCCCATACTTCTATCATTTAATCTCATGATCACTGAAGTTATCTTTGATATTGAAACCAAAAAACTTTTTGAAGAAATTCCCACCAACAACCCCGCCGATCTTGGTGTCTCTCTCGTTTCGATCTACAAGCGCACCATCGACGAAAACCAAAACGAGATAAACGGCCAGGTTTCCAGTTATTTTGAATCCGAACTTTCATCAATGTGGCCACATTTTTCAAATGCCGACCGTATAATAGGTTTTAATAGTCTTAAATTTGACAATCCCGCCCTGGTTCCTCTTTGTCCTTTCAACTTTAAAAAACTAAATCACTTCGATATCCTGGACAAGGTCAAGTCTGTCCTTGGTTTTCGACTCAGCCTCAATGCCATCGCCCGCGAAACTATTGGCCACGGTAAAAGTGACATAGGTATAAACGCAGTTGTCTATTTTAAGCAGGGTACCCCTGAAAGTTTAGAAAAATTAAAAAAATATTGTGAAATGGATGTCATGGTTACCCGGGATATTTACGATTTCGGTCTAAAAAATGGCTTCCTAAAATACAAAGATAAATGGAACACCCTCCGCCAGGTAGATATTGATTTCTCTTATCCCAAAGCTGAGGATGGCAAACAGCAATTTCTCTTTTCTGAGAATCCTGCTTCTTGTGGCATAATATTGTTATGAAAACCACTTCTTACCCAACCTTCCGTTTGCTTCTAAAAGATACTTTTGGAATATTTTCTGATAATTGGAAGCGTCTTATTGGTATTTCTATTATTCCGGCTTTTTTAAACATTTTGGCTCTAATAGGATTTTCTGTTTTGTTTTTAAGCAATATCCTATCCCAATTATTTATCCGCAATTATAACTTTATCCTCATTGGCATCCCTGTTGCAATTTTTCTATTCTCCGCTCTGGCCATAGTCGGTCTTTGGTCGCAATCAGCCCTTATTTATACCGTCGTAAATTACAAAAAAGAGTTTGGTGTCAAAGAAGCCTATTCCCGTTCCTGGGAATATGTCGGTCGTTTTTTTAAATTAAGCACTCTAATTGGGCTTATGATAATTGGGGGATTGATACTGCTACTAGCTCCCGGCCTTTTAGTATTATTTTATTCTTCCCTGGCTTTTCTGATTTTGTTTACCGAAGGCAAGGCCGGTCGGGATGCTGTGTATCAGAGCCGTCACTACATTTCAGCCAACCCAACCCAGTACTTCAACAAGGCATTTATCTGGTTTTTTCTAATAGTCATAATCTCTGCTCTAATCGATTCAATAACCGGCAACAGAGATCCGTCCACCATTCAATCATTAATCCGTTTTATCTTCAACCTCGCTGTTGCTCCCCTGACAATTATCTATTCATTTTTAAATTATCAGTACCTCAAATCAATATCCCCTCAAAAAGCATCTCGGTCGGCCGGCTTTGAGAAGAAACTTTATCTCGGACTAGCAGTCTTTGGTCTGATAGTAATTGCCCTAGCCCTTATTGCTGCTAGCTACTTTGCCGCAACAACACTACAAAACAGCCTTGGTCTATGAAAATAGCACCAATCAGGATTAATAAATACTTATCCATGCTTGGTGTGGCCTCGCGTCGGAAAGTTGACGAGATGATCTCTCAGGGCAGAATTTTAGTAAATGGTCATGCTGTAACTTTGGGTGACAAAGTTAACCCCCAAAAAGATGAAATTATTATTGATGGCATAATTATCGACAAAAAGGTTCCCTCCTATCTCTATTGCCCTTCACAAGCCGGTAGGTTACATCTCGTCTACGACTGACCCGCAAGGCCGTCTGACTGTTTTGGACTTGGTATCCGATATAAACACCCGACTCTATCCCGTTGGCCGTCTTGACTATGATAGTAGCGGCCTAATTCTGTTAACAAATGATGGGGAAGTCGCCATGAAAGCCACTCATCCACGTTACCACTTGCCAAAAACTTATTTAGTCCTCGTCGAAGGCAGACTTAGTCCGGAAAAGATTAATAAATTCCGTCATGGTGTTAAGTTGGAAGACGGAATTACCATGTCCACCCAAACTTCAGTTGTCAAAAAAGAAGGTCAAAATACCTTGTTAAAAATCGAGCTAAGGGAAGGTAGAAACCGCCAAATCAGGCGTATGGCGCGTGAGTTAAGTCTCCGGGTCATCACACTTCATCGCATTGCCATTGGTCCGATAAAATTAGCCGATTTATCGCCCAAAAAATATCGACATCTCAACCAAAAAGAGATCGCTTGCTTAAAAAACTTCTTTACCGCAAAATCCCCGAAAAGGTGAAAAATTACTTTTGACTTGCCCTTGACCGTTACCTAGAATCCTGCCTAATGCCCAAAAAAATTAAACAAAAGTCAAACCTCTCCAAATTGATTTTTGGAGCTTTATTATCCCTTGTTACTTCTGCTTTTTTAGCCCTACCGGGACACAAATTAGCCAACGCCAATTCCGGCAGTTATCAAATTTCCGCCACCGCCAATCCGACCCAAGTCAGAAGCGAGACCGAAATCGTGGTAGATATTCGGCCTTACAACACTCTCCAAAATACCATTGTCGATCTTGAGGTTTATAATTCTGAAAACCACAAAGTTCACCAGCAATATTACGAACACGTCAACATTAACCCCAATCAAATTAGTCGTTTCCGTACTAAATGGACTCCGGAAACAGAGGGTGCTTATCAGGTCAAAGTTGGTTTGTTCGCTGCCAACTGGTCTCACATATATCACTGGGAAGACAATGCTCTTCAGTTCTCTGTTGCCGGCAGTACCTCCTCTTCTTCTTATTTAATTAACACCAGCACTGACAATATACCAACGGCAAACTCGCCCCTGAAACTTAATACGAATATAAGTTCTCCCGATAATCATTCAAACGTCATAGTAGATATCGAAATATATGATGCTTCTAACCGAAAAGTTGACCAGCAATATTTTGAAAACCAAAGCTTAATTTCAGGCCAAAACCGCAATTATAGTACCACCTGGATGCCCTCTTCTTCCGGTAAATATCAGGTCAAAGTCGGCATATTTTCTTCTGATTGGACCAGAAATTACTATTGGATGGACAACTCGCTTTCTTTTGAAGTAGCAAATAACCAAGATTCAATCCCGCAACCAACCGCTATTCCGACCGCAAACCCCTCTCCCACCGCAGTTCCCACGCCGCAGCAACCCTCTTCTGATAAAGTAACCGGTCGCTACGAAGTTGGAT
>CAZFAI010000037.1:0-7321 GCA_964516555.1 uncultured Gammaproteobacteria bacterium | reverse complement strand
CCACGATCTTCCGCGTGACAGGCGGATGTGCTAGACCGCTGCACCATGGGCCCTGGTCAAGAGTACAGGATACTATAACAAAAGTATTTTATACTGACAACCGGCAAATAACAATTTACTCCAACCTTCGGGAAGGATTATAATAAAAGTATGTATCTTGATAAAGAAAATTACACCAATAGTGAAATAGCCGGGCTTCTTGAAAATATTGCCACAGCTTACGAAATAAAAAACAAAAATTATTTTCGGATAGTCTCCTACCAAAACGCTGCCGAAACCATATATAACCAAACCCGCTCGGTTCAAAAACTTTGGCAAAAAGACAAATCGCTTTTAGACCAGCTTCCGGGCATTGGCGAAAACATATTGGAAAAACTGGACTATCTTTTTACTCATCATGAGCTACATCCTGCTGTCAAAAAATCGTTTTCCGATATTCACCCTGCCGTATTTACCTTCACCAGAATTACCGGTATCGGTCCAAAAACTGCCCACAAATTAACTCAAAATCTTGATTTTGACCAGGATCCCGAAGAAGCTTTGGAGCAGTTAGTTTCCTATGCTCAACAGGGTAAAATCCGTGACTTTCCGGATTTTGGCGAAAGATCTGAAGAACTAATTTTAGAAAATACGCTCAATTTTATGGGCCGTCAAAAAAGAATGAAACTTTCTCAAGCTCAAAATATATCCAACAAAATAATTAAATACTTGCAATCCCGATTCCCAAAAACTGAATTTATTTCTCTCGGTTCTCTTAGAAGGAAAGCACCAACGGTTGGTGACATTGACATTGCCGCTAAAAGTACGGACACTGAAAACATACTCAATCACTTCGTAAATTACCCCGAAAATATCCAAACAATTACCAAAGGACCCAAAAAAGCTTCCATAAAAATCAGGAATGACGTTCGTATCGATCTGATGGTGCAGCCCCCGCAAACTTTCGGATCGCTTCTCCAGCATTTTACCGGCTCCCGTCAGCACAATATCCTCCTTCGCCGCTACGCCCAAAATCTTGGTTACAGCTTATCTGAATATGGAATTAAAGATCTTAGGACAAATCAAATTCACACTTTCGAAAATGAAAATGATTTTTATGATTTCCTTAAACTTTGTTATATCGAACCCGAAAATAGAGTGGGGGAATTGGAAATTGATGAAGCCCAAAAATGCTATACTAAATCAAGTAAATAAAAATTATTAAAAGGAAAAAAAATGATAATAATCATCGCCATACTTGCCCTACTAATACTCTTTGTTATCGGATTCTATAACCGGATAAAAACTTATCAGGTAAGAATTAAAGCTTCCATTCAGGAAATCGGAAACCAGCTCAAAAGACAGGCCAACTTAATACCAAACTTAGTTGACTCCGCCAAAGGCTACATGAAACACGAAAAGGGCATTTTCGACAATCTAACGGACGCCAGGAAGATGATAACCCAGGCAGTCGACACAAATGATTCCAAAAAGCTTGATCAATCTCAGGAGCTAATTGGTAAAGCCCTGGGCGCACTTCGGGTTATTGTAGAAAGCAATCCGGAAATAAAAGCTTCCGACATTGTTTCCAATCTGATGAACGAACTCCGCGATACTGCAGACAAAATCATGTATGCCCGCCGGACTTTAATTGACCTATCTGCCGACTACAACACTGCTATCCACACCGTACCCGGTGTCTGGTTAGCTCCGCTATTCGGTTTCAAGGAGGAAAAGGGGTTGCAAACTGCTCTTGAGGGTGAACATATTGAAGTCTCCGAAAGTGAGACCAAAAACCCCAACGTCAATCTCTAAATTATGATTAACGTCTACGAACAGGTATCGAGGAACAAACTTAGGTCAAACGTAATAATGTTTCTCTTTGTCGTTTTTATCGTCGGTGTAGCATATGCCATTTCTTACACCCTGGATCTTGGTATCCCATTCGTAGCAATGGCTTTCGTATTTTCTCTTTTTTCTGCCGGAGTCAGTTACCTATGGGGCGATAAGATTGTTTTAGGACTCAACCGCGCCCGTCCTGCCAATCGGCAGGAATTCTTCGACTTCTACACCATCACTGAGAATCTAAGCTTGGGTCAAGGTATGCCAATGCCCAAAATTTACGTTATGGATAGCGCCGCCCTAAATGCATTTGCTACCGGTCGTGATCCTCAAAATTCCGTTGTCTGTGCCACCACCGGATTACTCCAAAAACTCAACCGTACCCAGCTGGAAGGAGTCATCGCCCACGAATTATCACACATCCAAAATTACGACATCCGGCTTATGACCATCGTCAGTGTTCTTATCGGCTCCCTGTCAATTTTAATCAACATGGCTTCAAGAAGTATGTTTTATCGTAACCGCAGCCGGGATCGAAACAGTTCATCAGGGATCTTAATGTTAATTGGCTTAATTTTGATTATTTTTGCTCCAATTATTGCCCAGCTTGTCCAATTGGCAATTTCCAGAAGAAGGGAGTATTTAGCCGACGCCAGCGGAGTCAAATTAACCCGCCAACCCCAAGGGTTAATTGAAGCCTTAAAAATAATAGCTGATGACTCCAACCCTCTACAAACTGCCTCCACTGCCACCGCCTCTCTTTATATTAAAAACCCCTTCAAAGGCGACAAAATTGCCAGTTTATTTTCAACCCACCCTCCGATAGAAGAACGTATCAAGGCCCTCGAACAAATGCTTTAAATAAGTCAAATATTAGTTTATAGTAAATTAAACCTGCCTCGAAAATAGTGTTTTTATCTATCTTAGAACACTACAGTTTAGTTATTGAAACGAGTTGCTTAATTTTGCAAAATTAAACATTATGTCTGATTTTGTTCATCTACACGTTCACACCGAGTACTCTCTCCTTGATGGCCTCAGTAAAGTCAAACAACTAATCCCGGCCATCAAAGAGATGGGAATGAATGCCATAGCCATAACTGACCATGGCAGTATGTACGGTGCCATTGAATTCTATAAAGCCTGCCAAAAGGCTGAAGTAAAACCCATTATTGGTGTTGAAATGTACCTGGCACCCAATGGACGCCTTGACCGTTCAGCTGCCAACCGCCGTAATTACCACACCATACTGTTGGCCAAAAATCACCAGGGATACAAAAACTTGATGAAAATGATCAGTATCAGTTATCTGGAAGGTTTCTACTATAAACCACGAATAGACTGGGAAATATTAAATAAATATCACCAAGGTTTGGTCTGCACCAGTGCTTGCATAGAAGGCGAAATCTCCCAACTAATCCTCAATGATGAACCCGAAAAAGCCCGTCAACGTGCCAAAGATTACCAACAACTTTTTGGTGATGATTTTTATTTAGAAATTCAACCCCATCCCGGACTCAAAGACCAGGATAAATCCAATCAGGAAATTATCAAAATTAGTCGTGAATTAGGCATACCGCTAGTAGCTGCCAACGATGCCCATTACATAAAAAAAGAAGACGCCTTTGCTCAGGACGTATTAATGATGATAAATACCCAAACCACAATCAACGACCAAAACCGCCTCTCCATGTTCGATGTTCCTGACTTTTATATAAAAAGCCCACAGGAAATGAAAGATCAGTTTGCCCAATACCCCGATGCCATAGAAAATACCGTCAAAATTGCCGAAAAGTGTAATCTCGACATAGAAATTGGCAACTGGTACTTTCCGAAATTTCCGATACCAAAAGGCAAGACTGCACCGGAAGTCCTGACAGAGTTGGTTATGGAACAAACCAAGATCCACTATGGGGAAATTACATCGGAAGTTAAAGAACGTTTGGAGTACGAACTTGATGTCATTTGTTCAAAAGGTTATGCTCCCTACTTTCTGATCATGCATGATTTTGTACAATGGACCGAAAGTAACGACACGCCCACCAATACTAGGGGATCAGCAGCCGGATGCTTGGTCGCCTTTGTTCTCGGAATTACTTCCGTCGACCCCCTTATCTACCAACTCCCCTTTGAAAGATTTTTAAACAAAGACCGCCCGTCTCCTCCCGACATCGACCTTGATGTCGCCGACGTAAAAAGGCAGGAAATGCTTTATCATATCGTCGATCAATACGGAGAAAATAGTGTTGCCCAAATATGTACCTTTGGCCGAATGATGGCCCGGGGTGCAGTTCGCGATACAGCCAGAGTACTTGGTTACGAGTATGCTATCGGCGACAAAGTCAGCAAACTAATTCCCATGGGCTCTCAGGGTTTTCCTATGTCAATCAGTAAAGCTCTGGATACTACCCCCGACCTCAAACAACTCTACGACAACGACCCGGATTCCAGAAAAATACTTGACACTGCCAAACAAATAGAAGGCTGTGCCCGTCATATCAGCGTTCATGCCTGTGCTATAGTCATATCCCCGGATGACATCAACGACTTTACCCCCATTCAGCTTGAAACCGGAGGCGACAAAAGAATTACTCAATACGAAATGCATGCCTGCGAGGATATCGGCTTAATTAAATTTGACATCCTCGGAATAAGAAACCTTTCTTTTTTACGGGAATCTGTAATCAATGCCCGCAAAACCAAGGGAGTTGACGTCAACTTAAGAAAAATTCCCCTGGACGACAAAAAGACATTTGAAATGCTATCCAAAGGCGACACTATGGGGGTTTTCCAATTATCAGGAGAGGGGATGACCAAGTGGCTCAAAGAATTGAAACCTGAAAGGGTAGAGGACTTAATGGCCATGGTAGCTCTTTACCGTCCCGGACCTATGGCCATGATACCGGAATATATTGCCCGAAAGAACGACCCTTCAAAAATAACTTACTTTGACCCTAAAATGGAAAAATATTTGGATAAATCTTATGGACTTTTGGTTTATCAGGATGACTGTCTCTATACAGCAATAGAGCTGGCTGGATACAACTGGGTTGAAGTCGATAAATTCCGAAAAGCCATTGGTAAAAAAATTCCCGAAGAAATGGCTGCTCAAAAAGAAAAATTTATCCAGGGCTGTATCGATAACGGCTATACCAAAGAAAAAGCCCAGGAAATATTCGGCTTTATCGAACCGTTCACCTCTTATGGTTTCAACAAAGCTCACGCCGCTTCTTATGGCATGCTCGCGTATCGGACCGGCTACATGAAAGCTAATTTCCCGGTTGAATACATGTGCGCCCTACTTACTGCAGAATCACAAGATACTGAAAAAATCACCTCCGGAATTGAAGAATGCCGTCATATGGGAATTGTTATTAACCCACCCAACGTCAACCATTCCGAAAGTGGCTTCACCATGGAACCAAACCAGGATTCTCTTGATGGTTTAGCTATCCGTTTCGGCCTAAACGCTATCAAAAATGTTGGCGAAGCTGCCATCGAGGCGATTCTTGCCGAAAAACAAAATGGTGAATACCAAAGTCTTTCCGATTTTTGCCTCCGGGTTGACGGTCAAAAAGTCAACAAAAGAGTTCTGGAAAGTCTCATCAAGGTCGGTGCAATGGATAAATTCGGCAAAAGAAGTGCCATGCTCGCCACAATAGACCGCATTCGAAGCGATTGTGAAAAATTAAATGGCAAAAAAATCAACGGCCAATTCGGACTTTTTGATACTTATGGATCATCTGAAACTGTCCAGGTTGAAGCTCCGCTAGACAATCTGCCGGATATAGAAGAGTTACCTCAAAAAGAGATATTAGCTTTCGAAAAACAGCTCATGGGAGTCTTTGTTACCGAAAACCCGATAAGCAAAATCCTTGAACCTTTCCATAAGTATGGTTTTACTAAGTTAAGTGATATCCCTGGCAAAGGTCCAAACACCATGGTTAAGGGTTCGGCAGTAATTTCTAAATTCAAAATGATCCGGACCAAAAAAAACAATGCCAAAATGGCTTTCTTAACGCTTGAAGACGAAACCGGAAAAATTGAAGCCGTGATCTTCCCAAAAACTTACGAAGAATGTGAACCAATTCTTGCCGAAAATAAGCCTATTTATTTTGAAGGTAAAACGAATATTAGGAACGATGAATTTTCAATCTTAATTGACATTATTTCTGAAGAAGTCCCCAAGAACTCTTCTTCGCATGAATATGACTTCGTCATCCAAATCCCCAACAACACCAATCAAAACAAGCTTATGCAACTAAATAGTCTTTTGAAGAAAAACCCCAACGGTCATCGTGGCTTGATAATTCTTCCCAACGGCAAGAATATTCCACTATCATTCGGGGTTAATTACTCAAAAAAACTCCAGGAAGAAATCGCAGCCATTTTAAAATAATTTCCTTCCATTTGGGAAAACCTTGTGCTAGAATACCAAAGTTTCTTTTGCTATAATTTCAAAGCAAATTTAAAAAATATATGGCCTTAAAATTTACACATAAAGATTCCGAATTCAATGTAGGTGACACCGTAAAGGTCAACTACAAGATCAAGGAACGTAATGACAGGGAAAGACTTCAGGCTTTTGATGGCATTATAATATCCATCAAGGGTCGTGATGAAAATCAAAGCTTTATTGTCCGAAAAGCCGCCTCTGATGGAGTCTTTGTTGAAAGAATTTTCCCGGTTGTCTCTCCGTGGATAGATAACATCAAAAAACTCCGCGGCCCCAAAAGAACAGTCCGCAGAGCCAAGCTTTATCACCTTCGGGATCCTAAAGCCAGAACTTTATAAAAAATCGGGTCCTTAGCTCAGTTGGTTAGAGCATCTGCCTTTTAAGCAGGTGGTCGAGAGTTCGAGTCTCTCAGGACCCACAAAAATGCACCTTTATGGACTTATAATCGGCATCAGTATCGCCATCGGCATTTGTTACTTTTCCAAACACAATCAGGTTATCCCGAAAAATAAAGAAAACCTCTTTATATTTCTTGTCTTAATGTCTTCCTTTATCGGAGCCCGGCTTTACCACGTTTTCGATTACTGGTCTTATTACTCAGAAAATCTTTGGCAAATTCCCAATACCCGAAGTGGGGGATTAGCCATATACGGCGCCCTAATTGGCGGACTACTGGCTATAGCCTTCTTTTCTTTTCAGAATAAATTGTCTTTGCTAAAAATTACCAACCTGATTACTCCGATTCTACCGTTATGTCAAAGCATCGGTAGATTTGGTAATTATTTTAATCAGGAAGTCTACAGTCCAGCTGGCCAACCCGTCTGGCTATACGAATCAATCCTGACATTTCTGATTTTTTTAATATTAATAAAATCAAAAACTCACAAAACGGCAACGTACTTAATTAGTTACGGAATAATTCGTTTTTTTCTTGAATTTCTTCGTACTGACACCTGGGCGATAGGAAACATCAAAATCGCTCAAGTTATAAGCTTAGTATTTATAATCCTTGGGGTTATAATAAAAAACCATGGCCAGAGTAGA
>CAZFAI010000036.1:3359-8330 GCA_964516555.1 uncultured Gammaproteobacteria bacterium | reverse complement strand
CACCATTTATGAAGACCGTTCTTTTGACTTCATTATCAAAAAACCACCGGTTTCCGATATGATCAAAAAAATGGCCGGACTTCAAAAAGGTGCTCAAACCACCGGTCGGGAAAAAGTCGGTAAAATTTCTATGGCGCAAGTAGAAAAAATAGCCCAAGACAAATTAGTTGATCTCAACACTAAAAGCCTGGAATCTGCCAAAAATACCGTTATGGGAACGGCCCGATCCATGGGTGTCGAAATAACAGACTAATTAATATTAATAATTTACAAATAATATGAGCAAAACCACTCAAGAAAATAAGGCAAAAAAAGCCAAAGAAGAACAAAAACTGGTGGAAGAGCAGTCAACTGAAACTGTTCGTGAGGCTCAGGAAACTTCTGTAGAAAACAATGCAGTTGAAGTTACTGAAGCTACTACCCCATCCGTTACTAGAACTGCTAAAGTCAGGAGCAAAAAATATCAGTCAGTCAAATCAAAGGTTGACATCAACAAATATTATCCTCTTAAAGAAGCTGTGAAATTAGCCAAGGAAACTTCCTATGCTAAATTTGGTGGCAAACTTGAAGCTCACTTGGTAGTCAGTGACATTGGCACCGCAGGAGAAATAAGTTTTCCTTATCTCAAAACTGCTGCCAAAAAAATCGCTGTTCTCGATGACAAAGTTCTGGCAGCCATCAAAGATGGTCAAATTGACTTTGATATTCTCATCGCTACACCAGCTACCATGCCCAAACTCTTACCCTTTGCCCGAGTTCTGGGTCCAAAAGGTCTGATGCCCAACCCCAAAAGCGGCACGCTAACTGAGGATCCGGAAAATGCCGTCAAAAAACTTTCAGTCGCCAAAACCTCTCTGAAAACTGAAAAAAAGGCACCAGTTCTCCACTTAATTACCGGAGAAATATCCCAACCGCCTGGAGAGCTTCAAGCCAATCTCGAAGAATTAATCAAAGTTGTCGGAATCACAAAAATTAAAAAGTTGGTAATCAAAGCTACCATGGGACCTGCAATCAAGGTCGCCCTCTAATTCAACGCTCAAAAAGCCCTCCCTGAACTTTTGGGAGGGCTTTTTTTAAATACTCACATCCATACTTCTTACCTGACCCACACCATTACGGTTCATTATCCTTTCAACTTCGCTGCTTCTGCCATCGGCCACGGGAACCATTAACAATACATCCTCTCCCCTTACTTCCTCATCATAAAAAGCTCCGGCCATTTCCTCCCTTGTCGTTCCACCAGCTCTCTCTAATGCACCCACTAAACCACCAATGGCTGCCCCAAGAACTGCTCCTGTAACAATCACTGCTCCAATTCCGGTTAGTCCGAGTGCTCCGGCAATCGGCCCAACAAATAATATATTTCCCAGTCCAGGTACTACCGAGGCCACTACTCCATATATCAATCCAGCCAATCCGCCGACAATCGCTCCTGTAATTACCCCATTGCCAATATTTCCAGTTCTGTCCCTCCGCACGGTTGTTAATCCACCTCTTCGGCCGGTTTCCCCAACCTCTCTTGCTCTTCGGCTACCAACCTCCATATCCTCTACCTCAAAGCCTGCATCTCGCAAGTCCCTCAGTGCCTTATCGGCATTATCATAGGAATCAAACATTCCGACAATCATTCCCGCCATATGTGTTCCTCCTGCTTTTTATTATAATTTTTAATTACTTATTATCTTGGAAAATTAGTTTAGGAAAGCAAAAAGAAACTAGCAAGAATTAAGTAAGAACCAAACTTCTCCTGATAAGTTAAAATAAAAATAAAGTGAAACAAAAAATATCTAATGCCTTTTTAACTTACCTCAAACTACTAGCCAAGATCCAACTTTCCAAAATTCGCCTAATACAATCAATCAAGGGTAAGCCTCTAAAAATAATCGGCATCACCGGTTCAGCGGGGAAAAGCTCCACTCTATCAGCTCTGGAATCCGCACTCTCTCCTCATTTTAAAATCAAAACCAACTCCGGTGCCAACTCCGAATCCGGTATCCCTCTCGACGTTCTGGGATTAAAAATGAAAAGTTTTTCACTTACTGATTGGACAAAAACTGCCCTTTTGTCTTTAATCAAACTTTTTTCAAATTGGAAAACTTACCAGCTTTACTTAGTAGAAATGGGTATAGACAGCTCCCGGGAGCCCAAAAACATGACCTATCTTTTAAAAATTATCAAACCTGACATCGGTGTTTTTCTTAACGTCAGCTCAGTCCACATCGAATTTTTTGAAAATATCGACCACATAGCACAAGAAAAAGCCAAGATGATTGAATCACTTCCTCAAAGCGGCTATGCCATCCTTAATTTGGACGATCCCCTGGTCAAAAAATACGGCCAAAATACACCAGCCCGCATAGTCCCCATCAAACCAAAAAGAATTGATTTCCCCGGTTTCATAATTCCCTCAATCTACGACATCTCCTTTGGCGCCGCTCTTTCTGTCGCCCAAGTCCTAAAAGTCAAACCGGAAACAGCCGCCATCAATATTATTAACTCTTTCAAACTACCTCCCAGCCGTACTTCGTTATTTAAAGGTATCAACAATTCGACAATTATTGACAGTACCTACAATTCTTCACCTCTTGCCGCCACCGAAATGCTCAATTTCTTGAACACCTTCCCTTCTCCCAGGATAGCTGTTTTAGGAGACATGCGAGAATTAGGTAAATTTTCCAAAAAGGAACATGAAAATTTGTACCAAAAAGCCATCAAAAACACGGATATTCTCCTCAGCGTTGGTCCCCAAACCAAAAAATACTTTGGTAAAAAGGCCAAAAAATTTGATTTCTGGTGGCAGGCAGCTTCCTACTTAAACGAAAATGTGCTTCAAAACTCAACCATCCTAATCAAAGGTTCTCAAAATACCATCTTTTTGGAAGAATTAGTTAAGTCCCTTCTCCAAAACCCATCAGACCGAAAACTGCTTTGCCGTCAATCACCATACTGGATCAAAACAAAAAACCAATTCCGCCACAATTCAGCTGCCAACTAACCCTTAAACTCTTTATCTTTTTTCATTTCTCTTTCTATCAAGTTCCTCAAAAATACCGATCTGGGGATCATTCTGTTCTTTGCCACCCAATCAAGATAGCTCAAGATCTTTGGAGACACAAAAAAGTTAAACCGGACGTCAATATTCCGTCGTGCTTCATCTATCGCTGCCAATAATTTTTCACTTACATCCTTATCACTATATTCAATCCACCACAATTTTTCGCTTTTAAGTCCTTTAAATAATATTGGCTCCCTGTCCTTCACATGTAGCACAATTACCGGCTTATTTCTCTCAATTGCCATTGTAATCTCGTGACCTATATGCAAAGTAGAGGGATAAGAAGCTTCAAAAACACATATATCCGCCTGGTCAAGCCTCTTAATTAAATCTTTATACAACAATTCTTTTTCCGTCTGAGGCATCTTATAACCCATGGGAACTAACTTTGATTGCGAACCATCATATATCTTCCCGCCAAAACCTTCCAGCACTGAAATTATTTTTTGGTAATTATCGGAATACTCTTTTTTATAAAATCTTGATGCAGAAAAATATATGTTCATTAAGTTGAATTATCTCATTAACATCTGTCAAAATCAAAGCATTCCTTTTTTTTCAAAAACGATTCATAATTTCTAAAAGACATCGGTTTATTTACATAAACCATTTTATGATGATATTTCCTTAATACCTCTTGACACTTACCGACAGAAAAATCCAATGGATTGTTAATATCAATCTTATTCTTATTAACAAAAAAGTATTGACGTACAATATCAGGAGTTAAATAAGTTATATTTGACAAAAATCCATAGGTTTTTCTTTGGTACTCATCCGTAAAATATCGCTTCCATTGTCTGACAATCGGAATTAAGAAAAATAACTTTATAAAAATAATTACATCTGCTTCATCAAATATTTCCTTAACCGGATAAACTCCCTCGATAACCCAATCTTTATTTTTATTCATAAATCCTTTAATATCCGGCAAATATTTATCTCTCTTTTGAAAGCTAATTTCTCCTACACCATTCTTCTTTTCATGATCAATCATTATTAAATCCAAGTCCAGGTTCGAGAGTTCATATTTTTTTTCAAGGTATTTCGCCAGCGTCGTCTTCCCGACACAAGAAGGACCGATAATATTTATTTTCATCCCACCAGATTATAACCTAAATATCTTCATTTTCGTAGAGTACTTTCATAAAACGCTACATCCCTCTCTGCCACTTCCTTCCAGTTTTTTGTTAAATTGTGATCATCACCCTGATACACATATAATGTTACATCTTTACCTACTTCTCTCAGGCCTTCCACCACCTCCTCCTGCCACGCCACCTCGCACCACACATCACCACTTCCCTGGTGTATCGTCACTGGTGCACTAATCCAATGATAATAATTCTCAAAAGCATACCTCCTACTATCATGGTTCAATTCGAAATTTTCAATTGCACTGATTACTGCCTTACCTCCATCGCTTAAGTCTAAAGCCGTATCCAACACACTTTTGGGAAACGGATTAGTCATCGGTGCCCACAAACTGGTTGGATGGTATCCGCTACTTACTTCCAACACCGACAAAGCAATCTGCCCACCATTACTGTGAGCCCAGATACCTATTCTGTTTTCATCTACAAAGCCAACCTTTTTTACTGATTCGATTAGATCCAGTACTGCCGGCACCTTTTCAAACCTGGCCTCCATCATATCCAAACTCTCTGAATCCGATTCTCCGAAACCTAAAAAATCTATCGAAAATGTAATAAATCCGGCTTCTGCCAGCCTGTCAGCCATCCGCCAACTTCCTGATCCAACATAATACCCCGGCTTATCGGCATACCCCCGAATCATAATTATTGCCGGTTTCTTCCTACTTTCTTCCGGATGTGGTAGATTCATCATCCCGGAAATTTTCTTACCCTCAGAATAAAAATAAAAAATTTTGCTGTCAATCTCCATTTCCCGCGCCT
>CAZFAI010000036.1:0-3349 GCA_964516555.1 uncultured Gammaproteobacteria bacterium | reverse complement strand
TTCTTAAAGAAACCCCTTCAGGCTCACCTCCAAATTCAATCCTGCTGGCGATCCCACCCCTCTTTTTTAAACTATCAAAATCGTATTTCTCCAAATATTTATCAGTTTCTTCCACCTCCATCCCCCTTGGTTCCATTAGGTTAATTCCCCATTTCCAATACACCACTCCTGTTCCTCCCAGCAGTATCATCACCACTACTATCTTTATTAGCCAAGCCTTCATTAACATATTTTACTAGATGCTATCATTTCTTATGCCTTTATTGCTAAATTTCATCAAGCATAACCGGCTCTTAATTATAATTATCGCCCTGGGCTTATTTTTCCGATTTTACGACTACCCCAATCGCTACATTCTCAACCAGGATCAAGCCCGCGACGCCTCCATCGCTCTCTACGCTTTAAAAAACAAACAATTACCCCTCCTCGGACCTCCATCTTCAGCCGGTCCATTTAATTTTGGCCCAATTTATAATTACATAATTATTCTCTCCACCCTCATTTTTCCTACACCAACTGGCCCTTGGGTGGCTTTTACACTTCTCTCCGCAGTAACCATAATTATATTTTTTCTCATTGGTAAAACTTTAGGCAACAACCACACCGGCCACATTTTCGCCTTCCTGGCTGCTATCTCCTCCGGATCAATATTCTTTTCATCAGATATGCTCAATACTGTCATTGTCGCTTTCTTCGCTTCGCTGTCACTGCTTTTTATGGTTAGGTTCACCCGCAACCCCAATTTTAAAAATAGTTTCTTTCAGGCTTTATGTGTCGGCTTTGCCATAAACTGCCACTTTCAGGCTTTGGGGTTATTAACCCTACTGGCTCTGAGTCTCACAATAAACAAAATAGCCTTCAAAAAACGCCTCCTGACGGCACTAAACATGGTCACCGGCCTTATGCTTTCCTTTTTACCTCTAATCATTTTTGATTTCCAGCAAAACTATGCCTGGTCAACAAGCATTTACAATTTTTATACCCAAGGACAAAACAAGTTTTACTACCCTGTCCGCTGGTTGACTGATATTCGGGATTTTTGGCCGTCTCTCTGGGGTGAAACAATCACTTTTATCCCCGAAACCGGTTATCTTTTTATCCTCATCTTCGTCCTCTCCCTAATTTTTTTCAAAAAAATCCGGAAGCTCCCCTCCTCCTTTTTTATACTAGTTTTATCGCTTTTATTTCAGGTAATAATTCTTCGATACTACAAAGGTGCTCGGTCACGGGAATACCATATTACTTTTCATCCTTATTTTATCTTCCTGACTGCTTTCTCCCTCTGGTTGCTTTCTCAAACCAAAAAAAATCTTTTTAAAGCTCTTTTGGTAATAACTACCACTACCGTCTTCTATTCAAATTTTTTAATCATGAAAACTCATTCCCAGGCACCCGTCATCCACGCCTTTAAACAGCCAATCAACCAAACTCACATAGGTAATTTTTCATTTTATACCAAAAATTCTCCCAACGACCAGCTAAACTTACCCATCTTCTACCTGCTCTACAAAGATAACCGTATTAGCCCATCTGACTTCAAAATCGGCACCTGTCACCCCCGTCACGAAACCGATTATTGCCCGCCCTCGGAATTAATCCTTTACCAATCATCTGACCCTGCCTATGTTCTTTACAATCTCTCCACTCTAACGAAACAAGAGCTCTCCGACTATGGTTTTCACCAATATACCCCTAAAACCATTTACGACCGCCTCTTTATTAACTACCCTCAAGCGCTAAAACATTGATTCTTTGAGAAAGATCGTTTATAATCCTCCTATCCTTAAACCGAAGACCGTAGGTACCCTTTGGGTCGAAGCATCCTACCGAGGCAGTAAATCAGGAATAATTTACACCTCGCTTCCAAGCGGGGTTTTTTAATTTAAAAAATATTATGCCTACACAACAAAAAATCGATCAAATCCAGGCAGTCGCTGAAAAAATCAGTCAATCTAAGTCTGCCGCTCTCATTCAGTACCAAGGGTTGAACGCCGAAGATATTTCCGCTCTACGAGATAATATTAAACAAGCCGGAGGCCAGATGGAAGTTGTCAAAAACACCCTTCTCAACCGCGCTCTCCAATCATTAGGCATTGACTTACCCCAAAAATTGGAAGGACCTACCTCCATTACCTTCTGTATTGAAGACGAAATCGCTCCCCTCAAGGAAATTGACAAAGTTAACAAAGACAAAGAACTTACCGAATTCAAATATGGCATCTTCGAAAATAAACTTCTTTCTGTCGACGAACTAAAAAGGTTTTTGACTCTTCCTTCAAAGTCTGTTCTCACTGCCCAATTTATCGGTGGTCTAGCCAATCCTTTACAACGCCTTGTGTATGCCTGCAGATATAACCAGACCCGCTTGGCCTTGGTTCTCAAAGCCATAGCCGACAAGCAACAAGCTAATTAATTATTAATTAAAAATTAAAAAGAATATGTCAGAACAAACAAAAACTTCAGATAAATTACAGAAGATCATCGATTCTGTTTCTGAATTGTCAGTTCTCGAGCTTTCAGAATTAGTTAAAGCTCTTGAAGAAAAATTCGATGTCCAAGCCGTCGCTGCTGCTCCGGCCGCCGCCGCCGCTCCCACCGCTGGTGGCGAAGCCGCCGCTCCCGCCGAGGAAAAAAGCGAGTTTGATGTTGTCATCACCAATGCCGGTGCCAACAAAATCGCAGTTATCAAGGTAGTCCGCGAATTCAAGCCTGATCTTGGCCTCAAAGAAGCCAAAGATATGGTTGATGCCGTTCCGGCAGTCCTTGGTACCATGAAAAAAGAAGAGGCTGAAAGTGCTAAAACCAAACTCACCGAAGCCGGTGCTCAGGTAGATTTAAAGTAAATTTTTTACTAAAAATACAAAACCCCTCTTATAAAAAGAGGGGTTTTTATTGGTCTCTAGACTACCAAGCCGTCTGTAGACATCCACACCCCTAATTTCCGAAATAAATTACAATCAGCCGCCGATGGCTGATGAGTTGTATGTATAAAACAATTTCTTAATTCTCCCAGGCACCCCAGCCCCTTTCTGGCCAACGGATTATCCCGGGCCGAAATCGCCCAGGCCAACATCATTTCTGCACAGTCCAGCGAACAGGACTTATCCCCCAACTTCTTATTCAATAAATTTACTTCTTTTATCACCGAAGGCGATATTAGCTCATATTGGTCTTCTATTCCGGCTATTACTTTAACTGCATTCAAAACCACTGCTGCCTCGGCATGCAATAAAGGTGAGTTTTTCCCTGTTATCACCTTTCCGCCTGACAATTCAATTGCTGCCCCGCAATAAATTCCCAAGCTTCCTTTGTTTTTTCTCCTAATTGCCTCCTCTCTGGCCTTCCTGGC
>CAZFAI010000035.1:0-8665 GCA_964516555.1 uncultured Gammaproteobacteria bacterium | reverse complement strand
TTTTGACAACAAATACCATCTGTCTCGGGGTTTTGTGTTTTCTCTTAAACTTAAACAAAGAAAGTCTTTTGCTTCAAATAGAAAATCAATACCCAAAGTTTAGGGATATTAATGCAAAAGCCTTTAATCTGGGTTTTGAATATGCTGCCAATAATTACTCTTCTTATCAAGAAAAAAGCAAACAATCCATAAAAAGCAATCCCAATCCTATGTTAAATGATGGCAATGAATCATTTGGTTGGGGATTTTTAAAAGGCGGAGGAGACTTCTATTCTGCATACCCCATGACTCCAGCCACTGGCACTCTCCATTTTCTTGCCGAAAAGCAGAAAGAGTTCAATATAAAAGTCCTTCACCCCGAAGACGAGATTGCTGTTGCTAATATGGCCGCCGGAGCTTCAATTGCTGGAGCCAGGACTGCCGTTGGTACCTCTGGTGGTGGCTTTGCTCTGATGAATGAGGTAGTTAGTTTTTGCGGAATTGCCGAAATCGGCATGGTTTTTTATCTTGTCTCCCGGCCCGGTCCGGCCACTGGACTTCCGACTTGGACCTCTCAGGGCGATCTTCTCCACGCCATACACTCCGGTCACGGCGAATTTCCCAAAGTTGTTCTGGCACCAGGTGATTGGCAAGAATCTTTTGAGATGGCCACTCAGGCTCTCAATCTGACCGACATCCTACAAACACCAGTTATTGTTATAAGTGACAAACTACTCGGCGAGTCTTCGAGAAACACACCTGCTTTTCCTGCTCAAAAAGTAAAAATAGACCGCGGAAAAATTACCACAAAACCAAACGAAAATTATCAACGATACGCATTTAGCACCAGTGGGATATCAAAACGATCCCTGCCCGGAACGGAGAGTGGAGAGTTTTTAAGCAATAGTTATGAGCACGATGAAACCGGTTTTGCCACGGAAGATCCCATTGTTGCAACAAAAATGATGGAAAAAAGAGCCCAAAAGCTACAAGCTGCCATAAAACATTCTCCAAAAGCCAACGTATTTGGTACCAACAAAGCCAAAAAGTTAATAATTTCCTGGGGATCTACCAAAGGTCCAATTCTGGAAGCTCTAAATATGATGAAAAACAGCAAAGACTACTGTTTTCTTCAACTCCGCACTCTTTGGCCGATTAATCCGGATCTTAAATTCATAATTGATTCATTCAAAACAAAAATTGTTATTGAAAATAATCAAAACAGTCAACTTACCACCCTCCTAAAATCACAGTTTGACTTTAACCCCGATATCAAAATTTTAAAATTTGATGGCCGGCCATTTTATCCGGAAGAAATTTATGAACAACTTAAGTCAATATAGTACCCCCATTACTCCAACTTGGTGCCCTGGATGTGGAAATTATTTAGTATATGCTGCAATCCGCCAGTCTTTGATAAAGCACAACATAAAGTCAAAAGATTTATTCGTTGCCTACGATATCGGATGCGCTGGAAACATGGCCGATTTTCTGAAATCATATGGCTCCCACACTCTCCACGGTCGGGCCATACCGCTAGCCATGGGCGCCAAAATCTATAATCCCAAACTCACTGTTTGTGTTGTGGGGGGTGATGGCGGTTTGTATGGCGAAGGTCTAAACCACTTGATTGCCGCTGCCAGATTGAATATTGACATCAAAATTCTTGTTTCGAATAATTACCTCTATAGCCTGACGACCGGCCAGGCCAGCCCCACCACTCCCAAGGGATCCTCAACCAAATCAACCCCGTTTGGAGTTGAGAATGAACCCGTTGATGCTATAAAACTGCTCACTTCTATACGAAGTGGGTTGCATCTCAGAAGAGCTGATGGCAAAAACCCCTTAGAGATCAACGAAGCTATATCATCTTCTTTTGAACACAAAGGTTTTTCTCTAGTCGAGATTGTCCAGGAATGTATTGCTTTTGGCAAACAGATTAAATAAAACCAAGTGTTTACTTGTTTTAAATAAAATACTATCATTAACAAGTAATGAGAAAGAAAACCGCTGACAAAAAGAATCTCCTTTTTTTTCCAATTTTATTCCCCATATCACTTTTTCTATTTGCCGCCACCTATACCGTTAACAACACTTCTCTTTGTGGTTCAGGCAAATATAAAAGTTATGGCTGGGGCGACAGCGACAAACAACTTGAAATGTCTTGGGATCAGACAATAGGGTATAAGTGCCAAAATGGCATAGAATCTGTCACTTTTTCAATCAAAGCCGGCCCCAGATACCACCAGGACAATAGTTGTTATGATACCTATTTCGATCAGGAGGTTTGGCGTGTACAGGAAAACTGGGAAGGGAATAACAAAGGTCCTGAGTGCAAAGACATTTCCCACGTTGTAGTCAACTGGAATTGCCTCTGTCCTGAGCCAACTCCGACACCGACACCGGAACCGCAAGCTACTCCTACTTCATCTTTGTACATCACCCCGTCTCCCACTCCGATCGGAAATCAAGACGAAAATCCGACAAATACCCCGACACCTCCGTCAGAATTATATCCCACTAATACACCCCACCCCACTAGTATTTCGACACCCACACCTTTCCCCACCAGCCACGAATTGTAAGCCAACACATCATTTCAAAGTGTATCAATTTTAAAAATAGTGTTAAAATACCAACATTATTTAAGAAATTGATGAAAGAATGTTAACAGTAAAAAACCTTTTTATTTTACCCGTATTCGTTTTGTTATTTACTTTTTGTCTTTTCAACAACTCAACTTTAGTTAATAGCACATCCGACTACCCGAATGGCTCTTATAAAAGTGATAACTGGGCTGATAATAAAAAAAGTATTTATCTATCTTGGAACGAAACACCCGGATTTAATTGTAATGAGGGGGTCGCTTTTGCCACTAGAGAAATTAAAGCGGGTAATGGTAGTTATCGGTCTGCAAATAACTGTTATGGTTTGGAGTATGACGAAAATCAATGGTCGGCCTGGGAAAAGTGGCCAGGCAACAACAAAGGTCCTGAGTGCAAAGATATTTCTCATGTAACCGTTAATTGGAATTGTCATTGTCCGGTTCCAACTAATACACCCACACAGATTCCAACACAAATTCCCACCAGCACTCCGACATCAACACCAACTTCTACTCCGACCAACACTCCGACTGCAATTCCCACCAATACACCCACAGCCACACCTACTGCCACTAACACCCCAACGTCTATTCCAACCGAGACGCCAAGCCCAACACAAATACCAACTTCTACTCCCACTCCCACAACCATGATAACTCCGAGTTCTACTCCAACCCCAACCCCTACCAATACCCCAACGCCAACCAACACTCCCACGTATACGCCCGTAGCAGATCCTACACACACTCCTTCACCAACCCCCACCCTAACTTTACCAGGAATTGGAGGCTATGACTCGCAAATCAAAATCTTGGGTTCTGCCAATAACTACAATCCTTTAATTGATGGCATCAAGAAATCGTTAATTGGCCAGATATTGGGTGCAACTACTCTAGCTGCCACCAACGACCCTAACTCCAGCTTCAATAAATTACCCTCCTCAAACCAATTAACTGGAAAGTTCCTAATAATCCATCAAATCAACTTAAACCAGCCTATTTATGAAGGAAGCAGAATAGGTGAAGAATTGCTTATTGGTCACAATGAAGTGTTAGAAGCCAATATCGACGGAGTTAAACTAATTTACGGCCACAATAGCACGCAAATATTTGCCAATCTTTATCAACTTAATATTGGTAGTAATATTACTATTGACAATGACGGTTCAAAAGTGGAGTATCAGGTTGTTTCCAAAAACTTTATACACGAATCTCAGTCAGACATATTCTCAACAATTGATCCTGACCACATAGTCCTCATGACCTGTTCTTTTACTCAGCCTTCCTACCGGCACATAATAGTTGCCAGGCAAAAATAATGAAATCATTAAAAACCTTACTAACAATTCTAATAATTGCCATAATTAGTTTCGGAACATATAAATTTTTCAATAAAAACCAAAATCCGGAAACACCAGTCATCGAGGAAGCAGGCTTGGTATTACCTGCAAAATGGTCTTTTTCTAACGATTCCAGTGAAACCGAAATAAAAGTTGAAAAAGAATCAGATAAGTCCATAAAACCTGGGATTGTCCTAATCAAATCTGAACTTCCCGAAAACTCAACCCCCGCGCAACACGTAGACAATTTAATAAACGGTGCCAGAGCCACCCTTGCAAGCTTAAAGTTTAGCCAAAACATTGAAAATACCGAAAACGATTATTATCTAAGGTTACTCAAAGGTCGATACTACTCAAAAAACCAACAGATTAACCTAAGCCAAAGAGTTTATGTAGTCGATAGCCAGTTATATACCCTGACAGCATCCTATCATTCAACCGAGGAAAACCTGGAACCCGAGTTAGAACAAATATTTGACCTATTATTTGAATCAGAAATTATTTCCAATTAACCAACTGCCACCATTTTTCGACAAATTCAGGCCTTCGATTTCGGTAGTCCACGTAATAAGCATGCTCCCAGACATCAAGCACCAATACCGGTTCCCAATCATTAATCCCCAGGACATTGTGCTTTTCTAACTGGCCAATCAACAAGTCATTTTCAACGCTTTTCCACAACACCACCCAACCTGATCCTTCAACTGCCACAGCAGCCTCGCTGAATTGTTTTTTAAAAGCCTCAAACGACCCAAAATTTCTTTCGATATTTTCTCTGACTTCACCCTTCGGTTCGTTATTGTCTTGTGGTGGCTTCATACTCTGCCAAAAAATATCATGCAATATTACTCCGTTTAAATTAAAACTTAGATCTTTTAAAAAACCCTTCAAATCAAGTTCTACTTCTCCCCTGCGATAAGATTCTAGTTTTTTCAAAGCCTCATTGGTTTTGATGACATAAGCAGCATGGTGCAAGTCATGATGGATCTGGAGCTGTTCACTGGAAATCACCGGCTCCAGTGCATTGTAATCATAGGGTAGGGGGGTTAGAGTATATGTTTTTCCTATCATAAATAAATTATAGTCTTCAAACGTAAGAAGAATGTATGAAAAGTAACATCACATATCGCGATATAATAAGTCGTGGTTATCATTAAAAACAAAAAGCAAATTGAGGGCATCAGGAAATCCTGCCGCCTGGCAGCTATTACACTAAAATATTTATCCGGCTTTGTAAAACCGGGTGTCAGTACCCTAAAGCTAAACGACTTGGGTCATCAGTATATTGTTGATCACGGCGCTATTCCTGCGCCCCTAGGCTACGATGGTTTTCCCAGAAGTATTTGTACCTCCATCAACAATGTTGTTTGTCACGGCATTCCTTCTCAAAACGAGGTATTAAAAGAGGGGGATATAATTAACATCGACATTACCACAATTCTTGATGGGTTTTATGGTGATGTGTCTGAAAGTTATGGCGTAGGCAACATATCCGAAAAAGCAAAGTTACTCCTGGAAAGGACCAAAACTGCCCTGGATATGTCGATTTCTTGTCTTAAGCCCGGAAAAATGATGAATGATTGTGTCGGAAAAATCATTCAAGATTACGTAAAACAATTTGGTTATAGTGTGGTTCGCGAACTTGGAGGTCATGGAGTTGGTTTAAAATTTCACGAAGACCCATTTGTTTTCCATTACACCACCACCATGGACAACGTCAAACTAAAACCCGGTATGGTTTTTACCATAGAACCAATGATTAACGCTTCATCTGATTATTCCATTACAGTGGACAAGCTTGATGGTTGGACTATCCGCACAAAAAGTGGCGATCTTTCAGCCCAATACGAACACACTATACTAATTACCTCCACCGGTCACGAGGTTCTTACCAGATATAATTAATTATGAAAATACTTGACGGCAAGACCGTTTCCGAAAAAATACTAGCTCAACTAAATTTAGATCTCAAAAAGCTTTCCCAAAAACCAAAACTCGATATCGTTCTGGTGGGGGACAATCCTTCAAGCCGGCAATATACTCAAATGAAGAAGAAAAAAGCCGCCCTAGTTGGTATTGATGTGCAAATTCACGAGTTTGCCAGTAGTTCATCCACTAATGAAGTCGTACGCTTAATCGAGCTGTTAAACCAAGACCCTCTTGTAACTGGCCTAATGGTACAGCTACCCCTGCCTTCTCATATCGATACCCGGTTGATACTAAATACGATTGATCCAAAAAAAGACGCCGACGGGCTGACTTCAACCAATTTAGGATTACTTTTTCAGCGAAACCCGAATGCCATCGCTTCGGCTACAGCCTTGGGTGTCATGATGCTACTTCAGGAATACGAAATCGAATTAGCCGGTAAAAATGCGGTAATAATTGGCCGCGGTGTAGAAGTTGGCTTGCCGATTTTTGCTCTACTTATGGCTGCTAACGCCACCGTTACCCTTTGTCATTCCCATACAAAAGCTTTACCCGAGATAGCATCCCAAGCTGACATTTTAGTCTCTGCCGTCGGCAAACCAAAATTTATAACCTCTGAATTTGTTAAAGAAAATGCAGTCGTTGTCGATGTTGGTCTGTCTCCGGATTCGATTACCGGCAAACTAGTAGGGGATGTTGATTTTGATTCAGTTGCTCAGAAAGCCGGCTTTATTACCCCCGTACCCGGTGGCGTTGGACCTATGACCATAACCGCATTACTATCTAATACTCAAAAAATATTTTCCAATCAAAGCGAAGATCTCAGGAAAACAATACCAAAAATATCATAACATATCTTCAATTTGCAGTCTTTTCTTGCTTGCAAACCTTTGTTATTGTAGTAGAAATGATTGAAAACAAATATTTAATCCCTGTTAGTTTTTCTGAATTATTAGGCTGGGTAAGGTTTGAAAGAAAGATTAAAGGCAGGACCCCCGAAGAACACGAATCCAGCTACCGATCTACGGTTGGAGACGAGAAATATATACCAAACCCAAGACTTAGATTTCTTTATCAAAGAGAAATTAATATTGTACAATTAGATAATGCGTATCCAGCTCTACGACCGCGGCAGCCCGCAAGGCAAGAAGCTCTTGAGTCAGTTGGATGAACTATGTGAGCGTCTTCAGCTTGACTGTGCTCCCGAACCCATTACTGACATGAACCGGGTTTATTCTTTGGGTGTCCAGGGTAAAACAATTCTGGTAATTAATGGTGAAGTCGCACTAGTCGACAAATATCCCGCCACAAAAGAACTCGAAGATCTTCTAGGCGACTACCGCTAAAATCCGAATAACTTGCAAGCGTTTTTATCAACGATCTTTTCAGTTTCACTAAATTTCATTTTCCAGATTTCAGCCACCTTCCGATAGACAAATTCCACATATTCAGGTTTGTTAACTTGGTCTCTGAATGGCTCTGGTGTCAGGAAAGGCGAATCAGTTTCCAATACCAACCTGTTTTTGGGTATTGCTGCCACCACTTCGCCCAACCCCGACTCGTAGGTTACATTCCCGTCAATTCCAAAATACCAATCTTCTCCCAACTCAAGCACTTTGTTAATTCTTTTTTTTCCACCGGCATAACAGTGAAATACGCCCTTCAAATTCTTATATTCACTCAAAATAGTTATCACTTCATCAACAGCTTTACGGGCATGTATGACTAGTGGCATATTATATTTTTCAGCCAATTCAATTTGTCCTCGAAACAATTCCTCCTGTTCCTTTTTGCCCCTCTCTCTTTCCGGTGGTGGAGGAGGGGAGTCATCCAGCCCGCATTCTCCAATCGCCACAATATATTGATTGTTATTTTTAATCAAATCATCCAGTAAATTTATTTGTTTACCAATACTTACTTTATTCTCTGGATTTGTATCCTGGGGATGAATACCAACACAAGCAAAAAGTAGCCTGCCATATTCCCCGGCTAATTTCACATTATCAGCCGATTCTTCTACATTACTTGCCACCAATATCACTTTATTTAGCTTGCTTTTTTTTATACTCCCCACTGTCTCCTCTACCGAGACGTCGCAAAATCTATCTGAAATGTGAGCATGAGTATCAATCATATCTTTGTTATATTAATATAATAATATGGAAAATCAAACAAACCCAAATCCTGCCTCCAAAGATTTCAACAAAAATTTAATTATTTTTGCTGTTGGGTTTCTGGCAGTTATTCTTTTTACTTCCTCCTATCTCCTCTGGCAACAAACATTATTAACTACAAAGCTCAAGTCTGAAATAAAATCTCAGGAAGAAAAAATTAGTCAATTATTGGCGGAGTCACCAGAACCCACTCAAGTCGATGATGGTAACACTACTCAAAATCAGGACAACAGAATTTTGCTTACTCCGGACAATATTAAGAAATACTGGACTTCGGAAACCGGTTGCGATGAAAAATTTAATTATGATAATCCAAGTACGTTGGTTACCTATACTAGCAAAAGCAGGGGTTTGTCCGTGGATCTTCCTTACAACCCAAACTGGGGAAATGAGAAATATCGAATTGAACCATTTTATGAAAAAGGCGACTTGTTAAAATTTGGTAGTATCGAACCTCTTGAAGCTTGTTATTGGGAGAGAACTGACAGCATTTTATTTAAACCAGCCAAAACCGCTGTTCAAACTCAGTAGCACTGTCATACCAACCGCGAGCGGTATTGTTATCATGTGAACCTGTGTAAGCAAAGCAATGGACTGGGTAATGGTGCGGCAGGAAGTCATCTTCCGGATCGCCTGAA
>CAZFAI010000034.1:0-8697 GCA_964516555.1 uncultured Gammaproteobacteria bacterium | reverse complement strand
CGAGTAATTTCTCCGCCCAAGATAGCCAGGGCAAATAACATAAATATTATGGTCATGGAATTGTTTATTGATCTATTTAATGTTTCAGTGACGGCCTGGTTGACAATTTCTACCCAGTCGGTTTGATAATTATTTCTTTTGAGTTCCCTGATACGATCAAAAATTACGACAGTATCGTGCACGGAAGCAGATAGTGTAGTTAGAACGGCAGTGACAAAAAGGGCATCAATTTCGGCACCGTATAAGTAACCAAATAACGAGAATGCACCAATTAAAATAAAAGTATCATGAAACATGGCTACTATAGCTGCAACGCCAAAAGAATATTCTTTAAACCTTTTTCCAATAAAAAAGAGCAAGGTAAAGGCAGATAGGATAACGGCAAATATTGTCTTTTTGAGAAGCTCCTTGCCCAGACTTGGTCCCAATGTTTCAAAGCGAAGCTGTTGATAGTCCGAATCTGACTCAATTATTTTCTCTTCAAGTTGAGATCTTTTCTCCTGAGAGATATTTTCCAATTTTAATAGATAGCGGTTATCCGAAAGACTGTTTAGGGACAATGATTCAATTTCGGATTCCGAAAATATTTGCTCTAGTCTTTCTTGGGAAATATTGGGAGATTTAATTTCCCAAACTGTACCACCGGCAAAATCGATTGAACTTCTAAACCCAAACCTGATCATGGAAAACAGTGAGGTGGCGATAAGTAATAGCGATATTAAGTAAAATAGCGGCCTAAATTTCATGATGTTCATTGCTGGTTTTCTCCTCCGTCAAAAACGTTATCTTTATAAGTAAATACTTTTATGAGGTTTCTGGTTACAACGACGCTGGTAAATACGCCAACAAAAATACCCAAAAGAAAGGTCACTGCAAATCCCCTGATCATACCTGAAGTATTTAGAAAGCTCCAGTTGAAGGGATTAAATAATATAAGGGCGATGATAATTGAGGTGATGTTGGTGTCCTTGATAGCTTCCCAGGTTTTACCAAAACCTAAATCAACTGCAATATTCCAGGGCTTGCCTTTACGGGTTTCTTCCTTAATTCTTTCAAATATCAGAATATCACTATCGACTGCCATTCCGACAGAAAGAATAAACCCGACAATTCCGGGGAATGTTAATATTACGGGTATTAGTCGATAAAGAGCCAGGGTAAATATCCCATAAGTTAAGAGACTGAAACTAGCAAATACACCCAGTTTCCCATAATTACCGATCATAAACAAAAGGACGGCAAGTAGTCCGACAATACCGGCCTTGATACCGCGATCAATCGTGTCCTTTCCCAAAGTGGCGCCAATTTGGTTCTGGGATATTAACTCAATGGGAAGAGGTAAGACGCCGGCGTTTAGCTGAGCTGATAGAGATTTTGCCGACTCAGAATCAAAACTACCGTTGATGACTGCCTTGCCGTCAGAAATAACTGTCTGGACGGTGGGAAAAGTGATAGGCATATCATCAAGGAAAATGGCAATTCTTTTGTTCAGAAACTCTTTGGTAGCAGATTCGAATAACTTGGCACCTTCGTTGCTGAACTCAAGGGAGACTTCCGGTTGAGAATTGTTTGGATTGATTACAACCATGCTTTTGACCAAATGGGAACCGTTTACTCCGGTATCTTTGGAAAATAGATCGTAAAGAGTGGCTGTTTGCGTGGCTTCAGGTGACAAGTCAACCTCACCCATAAAACTCAGGCGGGCAGTTTGGCCAATTAATCCGACAGCCTGGTTAATGTCTTCAATTCCCGGAAGCTCTACAGTTATCCGATGATTGTCCAATTCATTGCTGAGCTGAACATTGGTTTCGCTGATGCCAAAAAGATTAACCCGGCGTTCAATATTTTCTTTTAGTGATTCGAGAGCTTGGGGTAAGTCTTCTTTTTTGACACCGGTAGTATCCACGTTATACATCAACGATGCTCCTCCTGCCAGATCGAGTCCGTATTTGAGATTAAAATCTTTGTTGAAGTTTGCGGTTCCGATATTAAAGTTGAAATCAGGCCGTAGCAGTGTACGGTTAATCTTAATTCTGCCGAGATTGATACTGACAGGTACCCTTTCGGGGAGATTGATAATTATGGAGAGAAACAACAGGCAGATAATTATCCAGAAAGTTTTAAAAGTTTTTTTGCGTGTAGGTGATACCATGTTTGATAGTTATTATATTATCTTTTTGCTGATTTTTTCTCAATTAATGATAATTGGCGGGGATGACCGGAAAATATGTAGGTGATCGATGCCCGGCTATGTTTTATTTTGAGTAGGGCCAAGTCGCCTTCTTTGATATTAAAATCTTTTATTGATTTGGAGGGAATGGTGATGGCAAGAGAATTTCCGGTTTTGATAACTTTTCTGGTTTGAGACATTTAAATATTTATTATTTCCTGAGGTGAACCGATAACAACAATCGGACAGTTTAAGAAAAAATCGATTATAAACGGATCGCGTTTTTGCTTTCTTAGCTGTAGTTCTTTTTTGTCCATTATCATGTAATTTATCTCTCTGCCAAGTTTTTCCTCTTCTTTTTTGACCAAATTCTCAATTTCCTTTAGGGAGACACTGCCTACCAAAATCATATCGACATCGCCATTGATATTGGGTTCGTTAGCTAAGAATTTATAGCTGTAAAGTAATATTTTGATTTTACCTACCTGTTCTTTGTTATTCATTGCAAGCCCAAGTCCCGATGACTTGTGGGCCAGAACAAGAAGATCGTTGAAAATTGAGCTCGATTTGTTGGCCCAATAATAAAGACGATTTCCTCTCCACTCAGATTCAACAATCCCCCCTTTTTTGAGATTGTCCAGCTCTCTTCTGACGGAGTTTATCTCCTCGTCTGCCAATCTGACAAGCTGGCGGACATAATAAATTTCCGTTGGTGAAGTAAAAAATATGTTAATTAATTTTTGTCTGGTCGAAGAGATAAATAGGCGCTTAAGACTATTGGTTACTTTCATAGTTGATCTTGGTATTCAAAGGCAGAATTTCTATCCATGTCGTCCCGGGAACAAAGTTAACTTCTTTGCCGCTTTTGTCCTTGTAAACAGTTCGGGCGGTCCTGTCGACTTTTGCCCAGGTAATGTCCGTTTTCTGGCCGTTTTGGTAGAGAATGCCCGTACCTTTACCGGACACTTCATAAATGTTGTGCATATGCTTGTCGACGTTTCTAGTTTCTTTGACGTATTGGACGACAATATTTTTGGCAGTGACAGTTTCGTTGAAGTTAAAGTCGATTAACTCCTCTCCCCGGTTGTAGCGAAGGTATTGATTGTTTTCCTGATCATATTTCCAGGATACGGCGTAGTCAGCATAACCACTCCAGAAATTGAAGGATATGTTAGATACTTCCGGGGACGAACTAGCCTTGTCGGGTTGGTTGTATGACCAGGACTTGAATTTTTTATCCCAGGGGACTTGCTTGGCTTGAGTGATATTGGTCAAGCCTCTTAGGGCGGCAACATTCCATAGTTCTGTGGTTGAACAATACACTGTGTGCTCAGTAGCTTTCGTAGTGCCAGTGCGTTCTTCTTCGCGGCGGCAAACTTTATAGGGTAGGGAAAATTGACTTAAGTCTCCCCAGGTACCCTTGTTGTTCCATCCATAGCCAGCAATTTGTTCGATGGCCATAACTTTTGGGTTCGAAGTACACGGACCTCCGGGGGTTTCGGCAGAACAGTTGGCACCGCCGACATGAGTATAAAGAGGGTAATCAGCATACTCAGAGGCAATATCGACAAAGTAACTCCTGGCTGAACGGACCGGACCGATGTCATATTTATTGGCAGCGCCACGAACGGCATTGCAATAGAATACGGCCATAAATCGGGTGATACCACCCTCGGCTACGGCTTCATATACAATATCTGCATTGCCCAAGCCTGATTGCGGACGAGAGTCCTTGTGATTTTCGATCATAACAGTCAGGGGTCTTCTTTGTTCCCAAATTTTTCGCTCCTCTACAGTAAACAGCTCGCCAGTTAGAGGGCAAACTTCGGTTTTTGGTCCCTCAAAGACAATAACTCCGGTCTTGTTGTTTTTTTCTTCTTCGACTTGGGGTTGGTTTCCGGGTGAAATGTTGGCGGAATTAACCGGCAGTAGCTTAGAAAAGGCAAAATAAGAAATTCCTGTTATTACAAAGTAAGTACCAAAATAAACTAATGTCTTGAGAGTTTTTGGATTCATTGTTAATTAATTTTTATAGTTTTTAATATAGCTGCTTTTTCGTCTTTTGACAAAGACACTCCATCCCCCTGACCGCTTTTAATTGTTTTGGCGTAGAGACGAGTGTTGTCACGATTATGTAATGAAGTAATGATAACACCCGAGTTTGACTTGTCCAAGAGACAAAGGACAAAACTCTGATTTCCGCCTAAATCTCCAAAGGGATTGAACCTTGTTAGGGTAAATTTCTGAAGGGATTTGTTGACAGCTTCCTCAAGTTCAGCTAAATTTAAGCTATTATCAGTTTTAGCTTCAGTTTTACTTGAATTTTTCTTGTAAACCAAGAAGGTCAAATACAAGGACCAAAAGGTGTTTAAGATGATTAGAAAGTAAAATATGAAAGGCATGCTTGATAAATTGTAGCAAAATTTTGTGCTATACTGGCCTTAGAAAATGAAAGAGAATAAAAGAAAACAAAAGATTTTAGAAAAAGGTAAGGTACTTAACGATGCAACTTTCGAAATGAATATTAATGATTATTTAAAAAAAGATTTGCTAAAAGGTCTGGTGTTAAGCGTTGTTGCTTTTCTATTGATTTATGCAATATATTATCTTGAAAAGAACCCCCAACTATTAAACATTTTTTTAAGGAGGTGAACTCTTAAATGGCAATTAATTTCTATTGCGTAAAATGCCGAGCTTCAAAGTCCGTCGATGACAGTCAAGCTCAAAGAACTACCCTGAAAAACGGTAGACCAGCCGCCAAAGCAGTATGTCCGGATTGCGGCACAGGAATGTTTAAGATCCTCTCAGCAAAAGAGGCTTAATTTTGGTAAAATATTATAAGCTTCAAAGAAACTGAAAGACCAACTCCCCTCTTTGGAATTATCCAAGGGGGGAGAGGAAAGTCCGAACCACAAAAAGTACGGAATCCTTGTTGGAATCGGCGTGAGCTGATGGCTATGCAAAAGAGACGAGTAACCCTGTTTACAGGGTGAGGTGATACGAGCAACCTTCCGGTGGAAATCTCAAGATGGAACGATTGTACCTAACTTTTGGGAGTTTCAGGTAGAGAGAATAGATAGATGGTCTTTAAACAGAATTCGGCTTAACAGTTTCTTTGAAGCTTTTTGTTTTTTGACCTTTCCCTAATAACAGATCGGGCGATTGATTCTACGGTAAGGTATATTGGGATTGCTAACAAAGCCCCTAACACACCAGCCATTTTTGCACCAGCTGCCAGAGTTAAGATGGTAATAAGTGGATTTAGTCCGATGGTTTCCTTCATAATTTTGGGGGTGATTATATTTGACTCGGTCTGTTGTACGATGATACCCCAAGAAACGGCGAGAAGAGCCATGAGCGGTGAGACTGTTAACCCAACAATACCAGCAGCTACACCCGATATGGTAGGCCCAATGTTGGGAATAATTTCCAGAAAACAAGCGAATATGGCAAGCGGTACGGCATAAGGCAGTCCGATTAGAGCAAAACCAAGATATGACAACAGCCCGATGGCGATCATTACCAATATTCGAGCGTTAAACCAACGTCCTAGCCGGCGTTCGGTATTTTCGATAATTTCGGGGACAATATCCTGACCATTTTCGCCAAAAAAGTTAAAATTATATTTTGATAGTTTTTTTCTTTCCATTAAAAGATAAAAGGTGATGACAAAAACCAAAAACACTGAAAACAAGTTGCTAAAAACAGAGATAATAGTTTGAGCAATGTTTGACGGGAGATTCTCGATTATTTTCATCTGGGCGGAAATGTCAATTGCGGTAAAACCAAGAAACTCAAAATCACTTAAAGCTTGCGGCAGGGTATTAATCAAACCGGCGGTTTGTTTAATAAAAATTGGGACAATACTAGCCAGACCAAACGAAGTTACTAAAAGTATTAAAATGTATATCATGACTATGGCAAGTGGGCGAGGAATTTTTTTCTGTTCCAAGCGGGTGACGGAAGGATTTAGTAATTCCATGAAAACAAAACAAATGAAGAAAAGAGCAAGGACTCCTTTTACCTGCCAAAGTAAGAAAAGAAGGAGAATAAATAATACCGTAAATACTATGGTTTTTGAGGATATCTCAACTTTAATTGATCGCATGGTTAATTATACCATTCAAGAAACCAGTTGATTATTTGGTTTTGATGGTCTTTTTTTGAAATTTCAACTGATTTTTTCGGCTCCATTTTTTTAAACCAGGTTTTTTGGCGACGGGCATAAGCGTGTTCATCAAATTTCCATCTATCGATGCATTTTTCCAAAACTTCCGAAAATGGATGGTCAAAATATTCCTTAAATTCTTTGTAGGCCAGAGTGTTTAGGCCGGGATCGGACCAATCATATTTTTTTAAAAGGGCTTTTATTTCATCAAGAAGGCCTGATTTCAGCCTTTGATCTATCCTATTGTCGATTCTTTTGTATAGAAATTGACTCGGGGCAGTTAAAGATAGGTGGAGTATGTCATATTTTGGATAATCACTATAGACTTTATGACTACCGCCGGCGGTAAATATTTCAATTTTCCTTATCAGCCGGCGCGGATTGGCTACGTCTGATGAATTGAGCTTGCGGTATACATCAGGAGTTACCAGATTCAGTATTTGCTGCAAATGATTAACGGGTAGTTTTGATAATAAATTTCTAAGTTCCCAATTTGGTTTTATTGAGAAAGTTTCCTTGTTGGGGTTTATTATGGAATCGATGTATTGACCCGTGCCGCCTACTAATATCGGCAACTTGTTTCGGTTATGAATTTCTTCAATTTTACTAAAGGCTAATTCTTGGTATTGAGCAACTGAAAAGATTTGATTTGGTTTTTTTATATCAGTCAAATGGACGTCAACATCCTTTGGGTGATCTTTGCCGGTACCGATGTCCATGCCCAGGTACACTTGCCTGGAATCGGCTGAAATTAGTTCACCTTCATACTCCTTGGCAATTGAAGCAGCTATGTTAGTTTTTCCGCTTGCCGTAGGACCGGATATGACTAAAAGCTTGCTTGGCATCTAAACATTGATTCTAAACTCAACAACGTCGTCCGGCTGCATCAGATAGTCCTTGCCCTCATGTCTCAGCTTGCCGGCTTCTTTGACACCAAGCCAGCCATGGTATTGAACAAAATCGTCGTAAGTGGTCACTATGGCCATGATGAATCCCCTCTCGAAGTCAGTATGAATAACACCGGCCGCCTGAGGAGCTTTAGTCCCGGACGGTATGGTCCATGCCCGAACTTCCTTTTCTCCGGCGGTGTAGTACGACTGAAGGCCAAGCGTCTGATAAGCCTTAGAGATAACCCTTTCCAAACCCGATTCTTTTAGCCCCAATTGAGACAAATATGATTCTTTTTCTTCCTTGTTAAATTCTGATAGCTCGTTTTCTATTTTGGCACTGACGGGAACTACTGATTGGAAATTGTCAACATTGATATTCCAATCGTTTATGTTTTTGTAAGTATCTTCATCGACGTTGGCAACAATAAAATAGGGTTTTGCGGTGAGCAGGAAGAATTCTTTAAGGTGCTTTGCTTCTTCTTCATTGTATTTTAGGTTTACTGCCAGTTTCCCCTGTTCAAACTCGGACTTTAAACGGATGGCCAACTGGAATTTTTTAGTGTTTTTTTCATTGCTATTGTTTTTGTTGAGATCAAGATATTTATCTATGGTTTCCAGATCTTTAATGATGAGCTCGGCGTAAATAACCTCCAAATCACCCTGTGGATCAACTGAGCCTTCTTTGATAATATTTGGGTCAGAAAAAGCTCTGACAACATGGCAGATTGCATCACATTCGCGGATATTGGTTAAGAATTTATTTCCTAAACCCTCACCCTCAGCAGCACCTTTGACCAGGCCGGCAATATCTACAAACTCGACGGCAGCCGGAATAATTTTTTGGGTTTTGACAAATTCAGCTAATACCGGAAGTTTGTCGTCGGGCACTTCAACCACACCAACATTGGGATCGATGGTACAAAACGGGTAGTTGCTGGCATCGGCGACCTGTTTACCCAAAAGAGCATTAAAAAGGGTGGACTTGCCGACGTTAGGGAGTCCGACAATTCCGATTGATAATGACATATGGGCAATTATAGCAAAACGTGGAACCTGTGGAGTCATTATCGTTTGTTTTGCAAAAACTTCAACAACCTATATAATATTAGTATGGGAGTTGAAGCTGTCGATAGTACAAAAACCGGAATTCAACATACGGCAGTTTCTACGGCCGGGTGGTTGTTTAATCCTGAGGAGCTTTTTAGTCAACTGGAAACAGTAAACAATAGAAGAGCGCAGAAAGGGACACCGCTTGTGCGTATAGAAATATATCCAACAATAAGACCAAGAAGCCTGGAAAAAGTAGCTGAGGTTACCGGGGTGATGCCTCCCACAGTTGACGCTGATTACATTAATGAATGTCGGAGACGTTTTGGGAGCGTAGAAATTGCCAATGTACATTTGGAATTTAATTTCAGCCGAAGAGAAGAGATAATCAGAACAACTATCGGTGAAAATATTTTACCTCC
>CAZFAI010000033.1:5379-8798 GCA_964516555.1 uncultured Gammaproteobacteria bacterium | reverse complement strand
AAAAACTTATTGCCATCGACACGGCCACAATCCAGCCTATTGCCAGTGTTATGTTTTTATCTTTTTCCATGGTTTATGATCTGAATAAACAACCTTAACTTTTCTATTAATCCGACTCTCCGGATTTTTTCTTTTAAATACTTCTGTCAGCTTATCCCACTTATAAGATGCCGCAATAAACGGCAAGAACATAAACGTATTGAATCCTCCCCAGGCTAAGTTCGTTGCTACACTGGGATTAATTCCTTCCCGCCGTATCGCTACCACCGCCCCGATAATTATCAGCGCAATATATATTAAGTGGGGATAAGCCAAATGTAGAAAGTTCCCTTCTTGTTGTTGTTTTGGAGTCACCGAAAACCCCATTTTTTGCTTAAAAATTATTGACTTCAGCGCCAACAATTGCAACCCAAAACTTGATTGCGAAAACGATATCGCTCTGAAAGTTAACCTGCCGTTTGAAGCCAAACTAAGTGTATACAGGTTCATAAACATAAATGGTAAAAAAAACAACGCAAATGAAGTTGACGTTGCCATTACCGGTTTCAATCCCCAATATAAAAATAACAGGGGCATAATAATATCAATCAACACCACCACCCCGTTAAAGTAATAAAGAGATGAATTTAGATATTGTATTTTTTGTCCCCAACTCAATCCCTTCATAAAAAGGGGATTGTTAATAAATAGGGACTCCATTGATCCTCTGGCCCATCTTAGCTGTTGCTTGTAATATGCCATCATGTCTTCAGGCGCCAGTCCTCTACAAAGAACTTCTCTCGTGTAAAAGGATTTCCACCCCCTCTTATGTACCTGCATAGAAGTTACAAAATCTTCGGCAATATTGTCTTCAATCAACCCCCCCCACCTCTTCAAAAGTTTTTCGTCTTATTAAAAAGTTAGTCCCGCAGATAAACGCCGCATTACTCCTGTCTTTGCCTTCCATAATGCTCCCGAAAAAAAATTCTTGTTGTTCCCACGATCCCTTACTGACTTCGTTGTTGTTATGGTTTTTGTAGTACTGAGGGCTCTGGACAAACCCTACGCTTTTATCTTCAAAATAGGGAATTAACTTACTAATAAATTTCCTACTTGGTACCATGTCGGCATCCAAAACCGCCACCAATTCCCCGTTTGTTAACCGTAATCCGTTGTTAACATTTCCCGCCTTAGCTCCTCCCGGCACTTTTCTGGTAATGCACCCCACTCCCTCCTCTCGTGCCATCTCCTCAATTTCCTTCCAGTTATCTTTATTGGCCACCAGACCATCGTTAAGTATGTATACCCTGTGGTTGGGGTAATTCTGTTTATATGCTGCTCTCGTAGTTTTTCTGACCACATCAACGGGTTCTCCGCACACAGTTATAAAAATATCCACAAGGGGAAACTTGCCTAAGTCTTTAGTAACTGGCCTTCTCTTTCCTGGCCACAACGTAAACCAAAAACCCCACGCCATCAATACATGGTAGACTTCACCAAACAACAACAAGTAAAACAAAACACTGTTTAACCTGTTGCCCGGCAGCAACCACCAGGAAAAATAAAATAAGGACACTACGTAGCTAAAAATCAACACACCCTTCCTAACTCTCTCCGCTGGTAATATTAACTGTTTCTGTTTCATTTTCAATCAAATTTTATTAAATAGTCATTGTATAACGCCGCTCCAAACCACAGCCAATTTTGATCATAATAGGGAAGTTCATCTCGAAAATTATTCTGGTCATTAGAATATAGTTGAACAATTTTTTCCCGGTAAATTTTGTCTGCTATTTTGGGGTTGTCAATTAAAAAATAGCCTAAGGCTGTTGCATACATGGAGGGGCTCTCGTTTGTATTCAGTGGTGATCCATCGTGGGCAAAAGCACTCGCCAGTTTGTCGTTCTGTCTGTAATAATTGCCAAGTCTTTCAAAAGATCCTCTTAAGTAGTCAGCTGCAATTTCTTCCTCAAACCAGTAATAATCCAGAGCAATTCTAAAAGGCACCCGCATTGCATCAAAAGAATAATTACTTTGCAATCCGTGACTGGTGCTTGGTTTTATGCTCCCGTCTTTTCTGTTTATACTAAACCAGTCGGGTGGTAAGCCGGCCGCCTTTTCTCTATCAAGCGGTGTTTTCCCTGACAATTCCAATATTTCATAAGCCGGAGCAATCAGGCTTTCCCAATCATGCTCATCATCGACTTCACCAAACAACCTCCAGGCATAAGGACTAAAATACGAAGGGTTAATCACGATCTCATCTACGCTTCTGGCCCAATTTCCTGCCACCAAATACCTTTTTCCCAAAATTTCATCAGTATTGTATTCCCACAAATCCCCAATTACCGCCAAGGCATCTTCAGTATACCTATCTTCACCCCATCTTTTTTTAGCCAAAATCAAAGCCAGGGCAATATCCGTCTCTGCGTCACTGGCACTATTGTCTCCGCCATCTTCCAAAAAACCGTATGAACCGTCAGCTCTCAATCCCCACTTCCAGCCAAGCAAGTTATCCTCTTCTCTCTTTAGATTCTCACCGGTCCATTTCCAGACTTGATCAAACGTTGTTTTGTCATCAACAAATACTGCTCGAAGCATGGCGTAACTTTGACCTTCCGAAGTGGTAATATTGTTTTGCAAATAATCAATTACCCTCCCTTCTTTACTAATAAATTTTTCCTTATATCTTTCCCATGAGGAAACAAGCAATGTATATGATGAAAAAGGACGACTTGTGTTGTCATAATCGTTGTTCACATACCAAATGCTTCCGATTATTAAAAGTCCGATTAGTACTAATATTCCGCCAAAATATTTCTTCATAGCATTCGGTTGATTAATTTAAAAAGCTCATTCCCCAAAAAAACTTCCTGTCCGCTTTTAGCTCTTTTGAGTATCCTCTTTAGAAATTCAGGTTCCATCAGTACTGTTCCGCCAACAATAAAACTTACCCCAATTAGTGAAAAAATTCTTGTCTCGAATAAGTCAAAACGGTTACTAACATAAAATTCCTTCCCCTTACTTCTTCTAATCATTAGCAGTGGAGCCTTAATTAATTTTGACAAACTGCTTTCGTCTTTATTTTCAACTTCAATTGCACTTCTTGTTGGCTGGGGGACTATCTCTTCTTCGTTTTCGACATTATTTTCACTTTCTTGCTCAGAGCCAACTTCGTTTGTCTCATTTGTATCTGCCAAATCGCGATCTTCACCCCCTTGATTTGTCATTCCGCCGATAGGTGGATCTGTAACAGGCGGAATTATTGTTTCTGTTGGTGTTGGAGTAACCCCTGTTGGCGTTGGTGTTTGCTGTGGAGCTTCTGTTGGCGTCGGACTTTCATTTGGACTTGGGGTTTCTGTGGGGCTGCTTGTTGGCAATGGCGTCAAACTTGGTGTCTCCGTCGGAGTTTCAGTAGGTGACTCTGTGGGTTCTAAGGC
>CAZFAI010000033.1:0-5369 GCA_964516555.1 uncultured Gammaproteobacteria bacterium | reverse complement strand
GGTGTTGGATTTTCCAATCCACCCTCCTCGGTTTCTGCAACCATCTCCACCGTTAGTTCTAACTCTTCTTTGATTGTCTGTGCCCTTGTCATTGTGCTGCTTGCCAAAAACATAGACAACCAAATACCGGCAAATAGTATTTTCATAGTTGTATAAAAGAAGAAACCTTTAACTTATACCTATTGCCAAATATACCTACAAACCTTGTGCGTATAACCAAAAAAATGTAAGAAAAACGTAAAGCAAACTATGCCAATTATCGTTTGTTTATAGTACCTAACCCCGAGATGTTTTGAGTCACATTTGGATTTCCCCAATAATCCACATTTCCGGCTCCGCTAATTCGTACCTCTAATTCATTCTCCACCGACAGCTCTGCTTTTCCAGCCCCACTAATATTGACACTGGCAGCAATTGTTCTCAGATCTTTTCCTTGAAATTCACCTAATCCTGAAATTATCACATTCAGCTTTTCACTAGCACCCGAAATTTTGATTAAGCCCGCTCCATTCAAAACAGCCTCTGTCTCGTTTGATTCTGTCCCGATTTCTACTCTTCCCGCCCCATTATTGACAATCCGGAGATTTTCACCGGGTATCAAATCAGCCTTTACATCGACCGCTCCGTTGATGTTGATTTCTTCCAAGTTTCTGACTGCCAATAAAAACTTTGGACTGTCCAACCTTAACCCCCACCACCAGTCCTCATGTCTGACTTCCAATACTCCGTCTTCCACACTAGTTCGTATTTGCCTTAAACTCCTTTCTTCGGCTTCAATTAAAATATATTCATCCTCATCCTCAATTATCTGAATTTCACCACTTCCAAAAAAATTGACAGTCTGAAAATTTTCCAAATCTCTTCTTTCCTCTGTTTGTCGAATGACACCCTCTTCTCTTCTGTTCTCAAAACCTTGGTACTCACCACTACTCGATATCCCGTTTATCAAAAAAATTATCAGAGCGCCAATTACCAGCAACCACCCCATTTGAGATTTCCGAAAAACAACTAGTAGCCCAGCAATTATTAGCAGCACTGGCCACAAAACCGGTAGCACTTGCCCTAAATTTACATCAACCAACCCTAATCTTTCCAAAAGAACTCCTCCTCCTATGACTACCAATCCAACTCCGACTACTAATTGCCAGCTACTCTTTTTATTCATCTTTATTTATTTCAAAACTAAGTAAGTCCCTGCAATAATCATCGTCAAAGGCCAAAAAATATCCCACCTCCAAAAACCCGGCATCAACTCGTTAAACATTGCGGTAATACCCAACAAAATTATCACCCATCCAAACATATTTCTTCTGTCCACATTAATTGTTTTATTGCTTTTTGCCTCTTTCTTTTTCTCCCCGCCATCCTCTATCTCGCTTGGTAGTAGCAAAGCAAGTATTAGATAAAGCCATAGACCCAAACCTCCGCTTAATACCAACACTACCAAAACCAATCTCACCATTGTCGGATCGATCTGGAAATACTCTCCCAGACCCCCCGCCACCCCAAATATCATTCTGTTTTTGGTTGATCGAAAAAGTCTTCTTTCCATAGAATAATTCTACACTATAACTCAGCAATTTCTCTCAGCTTTTCCATGTCCTCGATGTAGACTTGTCTGTTTTTGTTTATCAAATATCCCTCCCTTTCCAGCTTAATCATTTGCAGGGTTACCGTTTCTCTTGTTAACCCTGTTAAACTAGCCACAAGCCTATGGGTTATTCTGAATTTAATTTGAGTTTTATCATCGCTTTCTTCTCCAAACCTTTTCGCCAAATAATATATCAAACCGGCCACCTTCCCATAAGCGTCTCCGGCAATTAATAATTCGATATTTTTTGTTAAATCAACAAACTCACACAAAATTGCCTCCAGTAAACCACGGCTTAATTCTTCGTCACTTTTAACAAATTCCATTGTTTCTCCAACTGGTGCTATCCACAGTTCTACCGGAGATACCGCCTCAAAATAATGTCTGTTTCCACACTTTGTTATCGCGTTTATTAAGGAAAAATAAAAAATTGGTTTGAATAATTGCAGGGTAACTTCTTTATCATCCTTAGTTAATCGGAATGCTTTAATATATCCGCTTTTAACAAAAATAATGCCCGGAAAATTCTCCTCCGGTCTTAATATAAGTTCTCCTTTTCGGTATTTAACCAATTGATATTTTCCAAAAAAATTGACTAGCTTGTTTTTACTTTCCTCATTCATAATTCCTACCATAATAAATAGTTCTCAATTTTATAAAAGCTTGCTTAATTTGTGAAGAGTTAAATACTTCCCTCACCATAATAGGCTAAATACGATAAAAGAACCATTAATATCTAGTAAGAAATTTGTAAGATTTATAACATTTCAAGTTCACCAACCCATTTCTTGATTATTTCAAAGCTTTCTTGCCAAAACTCTTCTTTCCTCACATTAATCCCTACCTTGTCAAGAATTTCAATCGGATCCTTGCTTCCACCGGCCTCCAAAACTTCCTCAATATTTTTTACAAACCCTTTTCCTTCCTTTTTATATCTGGAATACAGCGAGTATGTCAGTAACTCACCAAAATTATAAGCATAACAATAAAAAGGGGACTCAACTATGTGTGGTATGTAGGTCCACTCCCAGCTAAAAATCGGATCGACCTCTACACTATTTCCAAATTGTTCCTCTAGAGTTTCCATCCACATCCCTCCTATCTCCTTTGCAGTTAACCCTGCCCTCATTTTTTCGTGCACTTTCTTTTCAAATATTACAAAGTAATTTTGACGTAAAATCGACGCATATGTATCGGCTATCTTTTCTGAAAGTATCGATTTTTTAATCATGCTGTCCTTTTCTAGGGTATAAATTTTATCAAAAAGTATCATTTCACCCAAAGTTGAGGCAGTTTCTGCCAGTGGTAAGTTGGCATGCGCAACACTATAAGAATGCTTGTTTGCGTACAAACTATGGACTCCATGTCCCAACTCATGAGCCAACACTGACAAATCCCTCTCGTTGCCCACAAAATTCATCAACACAAAAGGGGTTATTTTCGGGCTGACAGTTGCACAAAATGCCCCGCTTCTTTTTTCTGATCTAGGGTGTGAGTCCAAATGCCCCTGCTTAATAATTTTCAGGGCATTTTCTTTAAATCGTTCACTAAATCCTCCAAAAGTCTCCAAAACGATATCCTGTGCCTCTTTAAAATTATACTTTCTTTTTCTTGATTCTATTGGTGCATACAAATCAAATCTTTTCAGTTTTTTCATGTTCAAATCTCTTGCTTTCAAATCAAAGTACTTTTGGAAAATATTTCTGTTTTTCCTGCACACCTCCAGCAATACATCAATTACCTCATCCGGTATTCTGTTTTGAAAATTCCGGGCTGATATTGGAGTCTTAAAACCACGTATTCTCACCTCATAATCCCAATCTTTTACAACTGCCTGATATATCATAAAAAACTTATCAACATGCTCTTTGTGCTCTTTAAACAAAGATCTGTATGCCGCTTCTCTTTCTTCCGGCTTGGACGAGTAGACGTATTGAAGTAGTTCTGATTGTGTTCTTATTTTCTTTTTCTTTCCGCCCACCTCCATCTCGTACGCCATCCCTGTCTCAAAAAGAGTTCTCAAATCAGTCAGTACTCCCACCCCGGTAGTGTCTTTGTTGCTGATTATATCCTCCTCTCTTTCACCCAAGGTATATTTGGCTGCCTTTCTTGAATACTCTAATTCATATCTTAAATCAGGTACAGATTTAAACAATCTTTTAGCATTTTGGTCATCTAGGTTTAACTTACCCCTTACTCTTTTTCCTTTTATCCAGTGGTTAATTTTTCTCGCTTTTTCTGCATATTTCAACCTTAACTCATCACTCCTGCTTTTAAGCAGTTTTGCCCCCTGATCCTTTTGGTCAACTGCCTCCATTAGATGTGGTTTGTATGCCAATCTGGCAATATCAGCCTCCAGCCCCTCCATTAACTCGATAATTTTTTTGAATTTAGAAGAATCCATCTTTGGTGACAGATTTTCAAACCAAATATCTAGCTTTTTTAATTTATTTTCTGTTTGTTGATACAGTTCGCCATAATTCTCCAAGCTGACTATTGAATCTAGTTTCCATTTCATTTCCATAACCTATTTTACCTTGCGTGATAAACTTATTTCGTATGACAAAAACAATTCCCCTCGCTCTAACTTTTAATGACGTTCTTCTTGTTCCTCAAAGATCTTCTATAAAATCGCGTCAAGATGTTGATCTATCCACCAGAATTACCCCTAGTCTCACGGTTAAATTCCCACTAATAGTCACCAATATGGACACAATAACCGGGGTTGAAATGGCAATTGCCGCATATCAAAATGGCGCTATCAGCTTCTATCCTCGTTTCAATACTATTGCGAATATGACCGAGGAAATTAAGCAGATTTTGGACGCTGACTGTCTTACAATTCCTTCAATCGGTATTAAAACTGGTGAGATCGGGCGCCTTGAATCACTTTATAGCCTTGGTCTCAGAACCTTTTTAATTGACGTTGCTCATGGTCATCTTGATTCCGTACTAAATTTTATAAAACAGACCAAAAAACAGTTTAAAGACATCGAAATTATTGCTGGCGCTATTGCTACCCGGGAGGCAGCCCTTGACTTAATTAGTGCTAATGCCGATGCTCTCCGGGTTGGCGTTGGTCCTGGTTCTATCTGCACTACTCGGATTCAGACCGGCTCTGGCATGCCTCAGTTTACTGCCGTTATGGAAGTTGCTGACATAGCTCGCAAAGCCAATATTACTGTAATTGCTGACGGTGGTATGAAAAACTCCGGTGATATTGTTAAGGCCCTTGCTGCTGGCGCATCGGCCGTTTCCACCGGCTTCCTGGTTTCTGGGACCAGCGAAACTCCCGGAAAGATTGTCGAAATCAATGGTAAAAAATATAAAGCTTATAATGGATCTACTTCCCGAACTGAAAAACTCAGTCAGGTTAAAAAAGATTCCACCGGCAAACACTCTGCCTATACTGATTACGTTGAAGGCATCGAGACCTTAACAGAATGCAAAGGATCACTCAAAGAAGTTCTCTCCTGTCTTGACAAGGGCATTCGCTCCGGTTTAAGTTATTCCGGTGCTTCAAATATCAAAGACCTTCACCGTAAAGCCCGCTTTGTCCAGGTTACCCCATCAGTCGCCCACGAAAATAACAATCGTCAGCTAATCGTTACCACCTCATGATTTCTCATCTGATTTTTGATGTTGGTGGTGTTCTTCTTGTTCATGGTCAACTTAATCAGCCATTAATTAAAATATGCCGATATCTCCGGCAGCAAAAATTCACTTTGGGAATTATCTCTAACTATTCTAATATCCCGCAGGATTTGGAAAATATTTG
>CAZFAI010000032.1:0-9423 GCA_964516555.1 uncultured Gammaproteobacteria bacterium | reverse complement strand
TTGGTTTTAAAAATAGTGCCGAAACAAATGAGCAGGAAACTACTGAAGATCGCATCGCTTTTCTAACCGAATCTATCGAAGGTATAGTACCGCATCTTGACATAATCGATCAAAAAATTACCATTATTAGCAAATCACTCTCTGAGATTGATCCAAACCGTTACCCCGAAGAATTCCAAGGTATCCAACTGCGTTCTCTTATTACACAATCCCAAGAAACAATAAACGAAATTCAACACTTAGTTCAAAACGGTAAACCCATACTAACTAAAACCTCATGGCTTCTTGGCAAGGACGAACCCAGGACTTACTTGATGATTTTTCAGAACAACGCCGAACTGCGTCCCACGGGAGGTTTTTGGACTGCCTACGGTTTAATGAAAGTCGACAATGGCAAAATAACACCTCTGGTTTCCGATGATATCTATGCTCTTGATGCCAAATTCAATAGTCGCATTCCGGCCCCCAGACCTATAAAGGACTATCACATCAATGTGCCATATCTAAATTTAAGAGATATCAATCTTTCTCCCGATTTCCCAACCAGTATCGAAAGTTTTTTGGAACACTACAATAAAATTACAAACAATAAAGATAAAATTGACGCCGTCATTGCCCTTGATACTTTTGTCCTGGTTGACCTGGTTAAGATTCTTGGACAAGTAGGAGTCACTGGGTTTGGTAATTTTTCAGCAGAACCTGATGCTCGTTGTGACGGATGCCCTCAAATTATCTATCAATTGCAATGGCTGGCAGGCCGACCTCGTGACTATATTGAAACCGACAGAAAAGGCTTTCTGAGTCCTCTAATGCACTCAATCTTGTCTAATGCTATGGGTTCAGAAAAAAGCAAAATCGGACCACTTGCCCAAACCATGTTAAACAACCTTCACCAAAAACACATACTTCTATATTTTTTTGACAAAGATACTCAGGAAGCAGCTATTAAAGCTAATATTGCCGGTTCTATCATCCAAACAGATTCAGCAACAGACTTCCTCCACCTAAACGATGCCAACATGTCCAGCGCAAAAACCAATCTTTTTCTGACCCAAAAGATAAAACATGAAATCAGTAACGCCAACGGTTTGGCTCAACACAAAATTACGGTAACTTACACCAACCCCAGCAAAGCATCTAACTGTAATTTGGAAAAAGGCGATTTATGTTTAAACGCTCCCATGTATCGTAACTGGTTTAGGTTCTATGTTCCCCTCGGTTCTACCCTCCAAAAAATGACCGGTACCGAAGTTAAAGCACTTGAATATGAAGAATCAAGCAAGCAGGTTTTTGAAGGGTTTTATGGTGACAAGGCACCTTTGTATGCCCAAAGTAGTAGCTTAACTTCAATTCAATACACCAGCAGCGTATCAGCCGGCAAAGATTACTCAATTTATCTTCAAAAGCAACCAGGCACAAAACCTGTCGAATATGAACTGATTGTCAACGGAAAACCTCATTCTACTTTTGACTGGGTAGCCGATAAAACTCTTAATTTGCCCCTATAGATGGACAAATATAAAACCGTAGAGGGAATTGTAATCAATAAACGTAATTACAAAGAAAAGGATCTTTTAATAACACTACTTACCAGAAATGACGGTAAAATAGTCGCCTTAGCCAAAGGGGCCACTAGTATAAGAAGCAGTCGGTTAAGCAGTCTGCAGTTAGGAAACATTATCAAAGCCCAAATTTATTCAAACATAAACTTCTCTTGGATTTCAGAAACTCAGACCATCAGTCCTTTTCTCCACAGTCAAATTAGCCTGGTTCAGCTAAACCTGCTTTTCTATTTTTTAGAACTTATAAATGCCCTTGTGGCCGAAAACCAGCAAATTAAAGGTGTTTACTCTATATCAAAAAATATTGTTGATGCTATCAATCAAAACCACTTAAAAAAATATATTGAAAATGAAATAAACCTAATGGAAATCTTGGGATTTGGAGTTTTACCGGAAATACAAGCAACTTTTTCCTCAGGTGATTACAAATACTGCCAACAATTAATTAAACGCCACTTTGAATCAATTGTTGAAAAACCCCTGGAAAGCAACAAATTATTTAAATAATTTAAGTTATAATATTGCCATGCCACAAGACAATCAATCCGAATTAGTTCAAAAAATCGTTTCCCTTTGTAAACGTCGCGGAATAATTTTCCAAAATTCTGAAATTTATGGTGGAATTCAGGGATTCTATGATTATGGTCCGGTTGGGTCAGAAATGAAAAGAAATTGGAAAAATCTTTGGTGGACTGAAAACGTCAACAAAAGATCTGATGTTGTCGGAATTGACGGAGCCATCATCACTCACCCCAAAGTCTGGCAAGCATCAGGTCATGTCAAAAATTTTGCTGATGTCATGGTCGAGTGTAAATCCTGCCACAAAAGGTTTCGCCCTGATCTTCTGGATAATCCTAATAAATGTCCCGAATGTGGTGGTGAGTTTACCAAAGGCCGCAAATATAACATCCTTTTTGAAACTGACGTAGGAGTCATTGAAGGCGAAAAAATGCACACATACTTAAAAGGTGAGGCCTGTCAGACTATCTATCTTAACTTTATTAATGTCGTTAACTCAACCAGGGTAAAAATACCTTTTGGTATTGCCCAAATCGGCAAAGCTTTCAGAAACGAAATTACTCCCAAAAATTTTTTATATCGCGCTCGTGAATTCGAACAATGGGACATTCAATATTTTGTCCACCCTTCAGAAATGGATACCTGGTATGAATATTGGAAACAGGAAAGAATTGATTGGTATAAAAAATATTTTAATCAAGCAGACAGTCTAAGGTTTCGAATGCATGAAAAAGACGAATTGGCTTTTTATGCCAAAAAGGCATTTGATATCGAATATAATGCCCCTTGGGGCTGGGCAGAAATGGAAGGTATCCACTGGAGATCTGACTACGACCTCAAGCAACATGGCGAATTTAGCGGTCAGGATTTATCTTACATTGACCCAGTGTCCAAAGAAAAATATCTTCCCTGGATTGTCGAAACCTCTGGTGGAGTTGACAGAAGCTTCTTCTTTTTATTACTGGATTCCTACCGTGAAGAAAAGCTAGAAAACGGAGAAATCAGAATCTATCTAAAAATTCATCCTCAAATTTCGGCCTACAAACTCGCCATCTTCCCCTTGGCCTCAAACAAACCTGAGTTGATTAAAAAAGCAAAAAATATATACGAGAAGCTTCGTGATAAATTCCCGGTCGACTATGATGACAGTAGCAATATCGGCAAAAAGTATCGTCGAGCTGATGAGATAGGTACACCCTGGACACTTGTAGTTGATTTCCAAACATTAGAAGACGACACTGTCACCATCAGAGATCGTGATTCAATGTCACAAGTGCGCCTAAAAACCAACGAAGTTGACAGCTGGATCCAAAATAAGTTAAATTAACTGATAATTTTTCGAAAAATATGAATACCACAAAAATTAAGCTATTTTTGACCATTTCTCTCGTTATCTTTACCAGTTTTTTATTCTCCTCCTGTAGCAAAAAAAATAAAAATACTCCCGACGCTCAACCCACATCCGCTCCAAAAATTTTAGAACTTGAAGACAAAGACAAACCCTACGTCAGTCTAATACCAAGGCAGGATGGACATGAATTAAAGCTAATAATCTCCAATCTTCCGTCTTTTATCAACCAAATTGAATATGAGTTAATTTATCTTGCCGTAGACGGCAATCTTGAAATTGAGAAGGGGGTAGGGGATACGATCAAAGTAACGTCAGCTTCACTGGAAAGAGATTTACTTTTGGGAACTGCCAGCTGCACCAATGGCTGTAAATACAAATACGATACCGGAGTAACAGGTGGCACACTATCAATTTCATTTATCACCACGGATAATCAGGTAGCTTCTTTTAAGTCAGATTTTTCTCTGGTATCATCTTCCGCCCAAAAAACTTTATCACTAACAAATGGTGACTTTTCCATCACTGCGACACCAAAATCTACCGAGTTCTTCGTCCTGCTAAAAAACTTCGGTACCAAAGATCAATCATCCGTCAGCTCAATCTATAGTGTTTTTAGCAGTTTGAAAGGGGATGGCAAGTTGACATCTATCAATCCGAACAGCGCTGCCAAGGACAATATGAACACAATTTCCGGAGATTATTTAATAAAGTAAATGACCTTTCACACACCGGTCCTGGCCAAAGAAGTATTAGAAATTCTCGCACCGAAATCCGATCAAACATTTATAGACTGCACCCTAGGCCATGGTGGCCACACCATAGAAATTCTCAAAACAAAAGCCTGTGTTTATGGAATTGATCAGGATTTTGGGAATCTCAGTATCGCTACTCAAAGAATATCAGAGCTTGGCTTGTCAGATAAATTTAAAACTATCCACGGTAATTTCAGAAGGATTAAGAAAATTCATCAGGATTATATCAAAAAACCGGTCGACGGAATTCTCTTTGACTTGGGTTTAAGTCAAAATCAAATTACAGGAAGCAACCGGGGGTTTTCTTTTAATGACCAATCATCTATCGATATGCGGCTTGATCCCAAAAAACAAAAAATATCAGCTGAATTCCTTGTTAATACCGCATCTTTTGACGAATTATACGAAATTTTTACCAAATATGGCCAAGAAAAATTTAGCAAACCAATAATCCTAAGAATTATTAGAGAAAGGCAAAAATCACCCATCAAAACAGCCACAAGACTAGCAGACATTATTCGTAATTATTACCAGAAAAATGGGATAAAAACTCATATTGATCCGGCAACCAAAATCTTTATGAGCCTACGTATTGTTGTAAATAGAGAATACTCTAATCTTCAATCTGCCCTAAGGCAAACTATCGATATTTTAAAACCGGGTGGTAAAGTTGCCATAATAACTTTCCATTCGGGTGAAGACCGTATCGTCAAACACTTTATCCAAAATAATTCTGTTTGGTTAGAAAAGCTTAGTAACCCCATCAAGCCCTCATTGGAAGAAATCAGATTGAATCCTCTCTCTCGATCTGCCACCCTAAGATCATATAAAATTAAATAATGTTCTATCGATATCTTGTTGTTATACTTGGCCTTTCAATATTAATTCAGATATCTTTTTCTATTTATTACAGCAGCGAAATAATTAATCAAAACAATGCCTACTATAATAATCAAACAAAGCTCCAGGAACTAAAAGAAAAACACCAAACTCTCGAAAACGAACTATATACCCACACCTCAATCAACACTCTGCGCGAAAAAGTTGACCAACTAAACTTACTCCCAATTAATAAATATTTGAATCCGGAATCCGAAAAAGAATGAAGCTACAAAGATCGAAAATTCTCCTCCTTACACTCTTGGTTTTCTTCTTTACAGTTCAGGGTAGGCTTTTTTATTGGCAGGTTATAAAAGGACCTGAATTAAAAACAAAAGCCCTGTCTCAAACCTACAAACTCCAAAAAAAGCTTCCTCAAAGAGGAAAAATATATTCAAAGGATAACTATCCTTTGGTATTAAATGAAAATAAATACCAACTATCAATCTACAAACCCAATTTAACAACAAGTGCCAAAGATGCGATTCTGACGGTGGAAAAAACCAAAGCTGAATTCTCTGACATCGACAAAGCAACCTCTCAATATTTTCTTTCAAATGAAAACCAAAAATGGCAAACATTTTTAACTCAATTTAACAAGGAAGAAAAAAATTCACTTGATATACCTGGATTTTCTTTCCAGGAAATTGACAAAAGGTACTATCCGGAAAATATACTTGCAAAAGACGTGCTTGGAGTTGTGGCCAAAAATTCCCAAGGAAATGACGTCGGATATGGGGGACTGGAGGGTTATTACAACAAACAATTAAAAGGTAAGACCGGATTTTCTTGGATTACTAAAGATGCCACTGGGAAAACAATTCTAACCAAAAAAACCTGGCACTCTGAGAATTTTGACGGACTCGATTTATATACTCACATCGACCGTCGTGTTCAGTATCATTTGGAACAGGCACTCATAGAAGGCATCCAAAATTATTCTGCCGATTCAGGCTCTGTTGCAATTATGGATAGCCAATCGGGAGCCATAATCGGTATGGCTAGTATGACCGCCTCCACTTCGGCCGCTCCTGCAATAGTCAAAAATCCAATAATTGCCGATCTCTATGAACCAGGCTCAATTTTTAAACCACTGGTGCTGGCCATGGCACTCGATAGCAATAGTATTAACGAAAATTTCATTTGCAATCAATGTAATCGCCCCAGAACCATTGGCCAATACTCTATCAACAACTGGAATCTCGAAACATACCCCGACTCTGATATCTATCAAATAATAAAAAACTCTGACAATATCGGCATGAGTTTTATAATAAGCAAACTAGGACTGGAAAATTTTCTTTCATATTATCAGAAACTTGGATTAAACCAAAAAACCGGTGTCGACCTACAGGGGGAATCAAGACCCCCTATGAAAAAATACTGGCCTGAAATAGATCTGGCGACAGCCTCCTTTGGTCAAGGATTTGCAATTACCCAAATAAACATGCTTCAATCATTCAATACACTAGCCAACGACGGCACACTTGTCAGACCAATAGTTGTAGAAAAAATGGATAACAACGGAAAAATAATAAATAACAAACTTAAGACTCCAGCAATAGTTTTCAGTAAAAAAACGACCGATCTTGTAAAAGATATACTAAAATATTCTGTAGAAAACAGCACAGTCGCTCAATTTAAGCCCGAAAACCTTGAAGTTTGTGCCAAAAGTGGCACAGCTCAAGTTGCAGTCCAAGGAACCTACACCGACTCTTCTACCATCGCCTCATACATTGGTTTTTCTCCATGCCATAATCCTAAATTTACCATGATTGTTACAATCAATAATCCCAAAACATCACCATGGGGATCAAGTACTGCCGCTCCAATCTGGTTTGAGTTAGCGTCTGTTTTTAATAATTTGCTATAATCTGTTGCCCTACATGTCTATTAATAACACCTTCAGCATTTTTCTCCAAAAGATCAAAAATATTTTTTGGCACTTACCCAAAAGCATATTTTTTAACTATCTTTACTCCTTTCCGTCAAAAAAATTTACTCTTATTGGCGTTACCGGTACCGATGGAAAAACTACAACGAGCGTATTACTGTACCATATTCTCCAAAACGCCGGCTACAATACAGGCTTAATTACTACTATCGGAGCTAAAATCGGGGATAAAGAACTCAGCACCGGACTCCATACTACTAGCCCCGACCCATCAGTCATTCAAAAGCTATTCCTGAAAATGTACAAGGCCGGTATAACTCACGTAGTTTGCGAAATTACGTCACACGCCCTGGACCAATATCGCTTTTGGGGTTGCGATTTCGATATTTCAGTAATTACCAACACCTCACATGAACATCTTGACTACCACAAAAACATGAATAACTATATTGCATCAAAATCAAGACTTTTTAAGCAATCAAAACTTTCAGTTCTAAACAAGGACGATCAATCCTTTGAGCAAATAAAAAACTCTATTAAATCACCAATCATTACATATAGTATTGATAAAAACTCTGATTTTCAAGCAAAAAACATAAAATTGGGACAGAATTTATCTTTTCAGGTAAATGATTTGAAAATAAAAACTGATAGTAATTACTTCTATCAAACTTATAACATAAGTGCCGCACTAGCCGTCATTAATCAACTCAAAATTGACAATAATTACTTATTGTCTACAATCAAAAAATATCCGGAAACAAAAGGCCGTCGTGAAAATGTATCCAATGATTTAGATATAAATACCATAATCGACTTTGCTCATACACCCGCAGCTCTCAAAGCTACACTCCTTTCCTTGAAAAAAAATAGAAAAGGTCGACTTATTGTAATTTTTGGAGCTACCGGCGGGCGCGATCCCAGCAAAAGACCTCTCATGGGACAAGTAGTTTCCGAGTATTCCGACATCGCTTTTATTACCGCAGATGATACACGTAACGAAAACGTTCTTAATATAAACGAACAAATTATTTCCGGTATTGATAGCAAAAAATCATATTATTTTCAAAACACCCTTCTTACACCGGAAAAAATAAACAAAACGATTGATTCCAATAAAAATAAATTTATATTCTTCAACATTCCTAATCGTCAAGATGCTTTTAATCTGGCAATAAAAATTGCCAAAAAAGGCGACACTATCGTTGCCTGCGGTAAAGGTCATGAAACCACCATCCTTCATGGTCAAACAGAATATCCGTGGTCTGAGCAGGAAGCCTTCAGAACCTCTTTTCTTTTAAAGCAATTAAAACAATGAACCAAAAATTTAATATTACTGCTCAATCAGAAATAGACAGCAATTATTCCTCGGGGTTATTGCCTCAAAGAAATAACAAAAACCTTTTCTACCAGGAAACATCCTGTCGGGCTAATCTGTCTAAATTTAATTTAAGTTCTGAAAATCGCAGAATAATTAGGAAAACAGAAAATTATACCTTTGAAAAAATCCCCATTCGCCAATTTGACTACACACCCAAAGTTCAGAAAAATATTAAAAATTGGATCCGGAATTTAAACTGGGACTTTCCCATAAGCTCGGTAAAAAATGTTTTTAACAACCATATTTTTAATTATCTTTTTATCTGGAAAGACCAAAACAAAGATATTATTGCCTACGCTGTTTGTTATTATTCCGATTCAATATCCCATATCGCCTACGTATTCTTCGACCCCAAAATCTCCCACCAGGATCTCCCCATCCGAATAGTTCTGGAATTCATCAAAAATAGCCATCAACTTAATCTTCTATATGCTTATCTTGGCAGATTTTCAAAAAATGTTGGCTTTTACAAAAGAAACATGCCCGGAGTTGAATTCTTTGTAAACAATCAATGGATTGAATATAATAAGGAAAATCAGCATTTAATCTCCGAAAATTAAAAACATGCATATTCACATAGTCGGTATAGCCGGAACAATGACTGCACCCCTTGCTGCCTGCCTCAAACAACAAGGTTATAAAGTTACCGGATCTGATCAGGAAAATATTTATCCTCCCATTAGCAATATTCTTGAAAACTCCAGAATAACTCCAAACACACAATCGATAAACAATGATATCGACTTGGCAATAATTGGATCCTCCTATAAATCTTTTAAAAAAACCTCCGAAGAATACGAGGCAATAAAAAGTCAAAAAATCCCATACATTTCAGCCACAGAATATGTTGCTCAAAACGTTTGTCGTAATAATTCGATATTGGTAGCCGGAACCTACGGAAAAACCACCATTACCAGCCTGATTGCCTGGATTATGATTAATGCCAACCTAAATCCTAGCTATATGTTTGGCGGCCAAGCCAAAAACGCAATCCCTTCACTACTTATAAACAAATCCGATTGGTCAGTAACAGAAGCCGATGAATCCATAAACGGCCTGGATTATCAGGCAAAATTTCTATACTA
>CAZFAI010000031.1:0-9483 GCA_964516555.1 uncultured Gammaproteobacteria bacterium | reverse complement strand
TGTTAGTTCTGGCAAAATTTTGGGCTTCAATAAATTCATCCCGATATTTATATGGCGTACTGAAAGTGTATTCGTGGGCAAATCCCTGCTCAATCATTAGTTTATTAAAATGACGACCGTCTTCTAAAAATACGTACCGCAATAGACGCTGATAACGATCTTTGTCACCCTGAGTTTCGTCAGACTCTAACTTGACTCTTTTATTTTCCAAAAGCTCTTTGGCTTTGTTGGAAGCCTCCAATCCAAAGCATTGAACCGGCTGACGGGGATCGACGACTTCGGGAGTGTCCACACCAATTAGCCTGACGGTTTCGATTTGCCCGTCAATATCAACCTGGAGTGTATCTCCGTCGGTAACTTTGACAACCTCAACGAATGGAGAAGAATTGTTGTCATTATCAGCTACAAGAGGAGTTAGGAACAAGAGCAGTAAGCCAATCAGAAGCCGGATATTCTTTTTTTTGAAAAGTTTTTGAAATTTGAGTTTTATTATTTAATTATAAATCCGATTCGAAGAACCAGCATGTTTTCAACATCGTCTGCTAGAATTACAACTAGAAGCAAAATTACGAAAGTTGAATTAGTTGTATTGCTTAATTATGGTTTCATTATTTTTTCCACCAAAAACATTAGATAAGATGGTGAAGATTGGAGTGTCGGAAGCTGATGTCTATGATGTATTTAATCGGGGCGAGCATGGGAAAACTAATGACGGAAGTAGAGTGGCAGTCAGAAAATATAATGGATACGAGATTGGTTTGTTTTTTGCTGATGCGACTAAGGTCAGTTTTGATTACGTAGTGATTGCGGTGTGGAAAAGGGATAGAAAGTAAACTATGCTTTCCGGTTTTTAACTCCGGTTAATAGTTTGTTTTTGGTTTCGCGGATGGCAATTTTGGGGAGAGTGTCGAGGTTATGGTCAAGATATTTTTCTACTTCCTTCCAGTGGAATTTAATTAAACTCCGCAGGATCCAGGAAACGGCCTTGGTGATGAGAATGTCTTTTTCGTGTTTAAGTTTGTCGGTATTGGCGAAAGCTAGTTTGGGAAGACGTGAGTCGTCTGATTGACGGAGTGGTTTGGTGAGAAGAACGAGACTGGCACGGCGCTTGTGGATGTTTGGGTCGGAGACAAACTTCTTTAATAATTTTTTCCACTCGTCCCAGCGGGACAGAATATCTTCAGCGGTAAAACAAAGTTGGCAGATGGTATCGGTTTCGGCCCAACCCTCTACCCTATTTAAAAGTTTGTCCAAAATTTCCGGCTTTAGATTTTTGCGGTAGTCGGGATATAAATTAAGGACAAGGCCAATGGTCGATAGTTCTTCAAAGGAATCGCCCCGGCTCAAAGATAAGAGCAGATTTTGGATTTCTTCGTGATATAGATTTTGGGATTTTAGGTAAGCTTTAATCTCTCTAATTTTGACATCGGTTTTGAGACCGTAATATTTTTTGGTAGTACCCAAATATTTTTTGACCCAGTCGTTGTTGGCCTGGATATTTTGGTTGTCTTGGAAGATTCTGAGGAGTGCGAGATGGTGGAGATTTTGGGTCATTTTTTAAAATATTTTTTATCTTTTAATTTGTCGGGTAATAAACTTTTTTCTTTGTCGGGGTACATGTCGTAGCCTTTGCCATAACCGATTTCTTTCATCAGGTCGGTGGGGGCGTTTCTAAGTTCTAAGGGAATCGGTAAATTACCATGAAGTTGAACGTCTGATTGCGCGGCACGAAAACCATCATAGGCGGAGCGGTTTTTTGGTGAGGTGGCCAGATAAACGACACCATGAGCCAGATTGATGCCACATTCGGGATAGCCGATAGTTTCGACTGCCCGAAAGACTTGGTTGGCTAGCATTAGGGCTGAGGAATTAGCAATACCGATGTCTTCGGAGGCAAATATTACCATCCGACGGGCGATAAATTTTGGGTCTTCGCCAGCTTCGACCATCCGAGCCAGATAGTAGAGAGCAGCGTCGGGATTGCTAGCACGCATCGATTTGATAAAGGCAGAGATGGTATTGTAGTGTTCCTCCCCTTTTTTGTCGAAACGCAAGTATTTGTTCTGAAGAGTAGATTTGAGACTATCGATGGTTAGTTTGTTGTAAAGGGTATAGGCGTTGTCCAGCATGGTAATAGCCTGACGGGCATCACCATTGGCCATTTGTACCAGCCAATCTTTGGCGGTTTTTGAAATAGTTGTATTGAGTTTTTTGACGGCCCGACTGATAATCTCCCCCACTTCATCATTACTCAGTTCACTTAAAACAAAAACCCGACAACGGGACAATAGCGGACTGATGACTTCAAAACTGGGATTTTCGGTAGTAGCACCAATTAAAATCAAGGCTCCTGATTCAACGTAGGGCAAAAGAAAGTCCTGTTGGGCTTTGTTAAAGCGGTGAATTTCGTCCAAGAATAAAACGGTTTTGATAAGCTTGGGAGAATTCTGATTGGTACCGATAATTTTTCTAATATCATCCTTGCCGGCGGAAACCGCAGATAGTTCGTGGATTTCGGCGCCTGCTTCCCGGGCAAGAATTTTGGCTAGAGTAGTCTTGCCTACTCCGGGAGGACCCCAAAAAATCATGGAAAATATTTCCTTATTTTCGACAGCAATCCGGAGTGGTTTATTCTCCCCCACTAAGTGACTTTGTCCGACAAATTCATCTAAATTTTTGGGGCGAATAGCTGCAGCTAGAGGTTCGTTATTGGTCATAATATTGGTGGCCTACGGGTTTTGTTTGGGTTTCTTTAGAATACGGGGAATTTATCGACAAGTCAAGTGTTTTTTCTTTTTTTCAAGAGCCAGATTAGAGCAGCTACAGGAATCCAGACTGGTGAGAAAACAAAGAGCCAAATTACTGCCGAACCAAGCGATCTGAAGGTGCCAAGTAAAGACCTGATGGCAGTTTTGAAGACAACTGCAGGGCGCCAGGAATTGTCCGGAGTATAAGGAAGGGATAGTTCGTCAGTTGACAGATAAATATTAATCCGACTTAAGTTGGAAGATTGCTTATAAAATTCCTGTTGACCTTTGAGACTGTCAATTTGGCTTTGGAGACTGACAAGTTCCCTCTGGACGTTAAGAAGATCGCTGACAGCAACCGCATTTTCAAGAATAGCTTCATATTTGGCTTTGGTTTTGTTTAAAATTTCGAGCTTAGCCCCCAAATCTTCATACTGATCAGTAACATCCCGACCATAAACATTTTCCGAAACGACTTTAACGGAAAAGCCTTTAAAAGCTTCAAGGGCTTCGGCAATCCGATCATGAGGAATGCGGACACTGATTGTACCGCTGGCTGATTGTTCGGGCCTGTTTAGATTAGAATTAATTAAAAAACCACCCAAGCTGCTGGTTTTGGATTCGATGTCCTTTATTGTTCGAGGAACATCTTTGACTACAAGCGAGAGACTAGTGTCCTGAATGACAAGACGATTGGGGTTGTCTGTGGGAGGTGCCATGTTCTGGCTAGATCGATTACCCAAACTTCCCAGAGAACTAAGGCCGCCAGCTGCGCTTTGGGACATAATAGTGTCGTAACTACTTTCATAAGAAGCCGGTCCGCTAATGAAATCTAAGTTTCGTATTCCGAGGATGTTTTTGCTAAGATAATTTCCAACAATAAGGAGCAGTAAAATTACTACCAGCCAATTTCTTTTCAACCAATCAATCATTTGACTAAGAATATCACATTTTTATTTTGTGAGTTTTCGATATGGGAATTGTAAGAATTTAGCTTTAAAGGTATAATTAAATTATATGCTAAGGAAAATCCTAGTAGTAGAAGACGATAAAGATTTGCGAGGTTATCTAAAAGAGTTTTTGATGGATAACGATTATACGGTAGATACGGTTAGTGATGGCGCTTCAGCATTGAATTACACAAAAAAGACTAAGCCTGATTTGGTGGTTCTTGACTTAGGACTGCCTGACATTGACGGCAAATCGGTATGCACCAGTATTAAGAAGGATTATCCGGATCTCCCGGTGATCATATTAACCGCCAGACATAGTACCAGCGATGTGGTATCGGGATTGAATTTGGGTGCGGACGATTATATTTCCAAGCCTTTTGTCGGCGATGAATTGTTGGCACGAATAAAGGTACAACTTAGAAACAAGGAAGGTGATAATGGTCTTCTTCAAGTAGACGATCTTGTTTTGGATGGTAATGCCATGATGGTACAAAGGGCAGGTAAGCAAATTAAGCTAACTAAAACTGAATTTGACTTGCTCCAATATCTGATGGCCAGTAAAGGTAAAGTGCTGACCCGGGAAAATATTTTGAATAGAATTTGGCTATACTCACCGGATATTGAAAGCCGGGTAGTAGATGTCTATGTAGGGTATTTGAGAAAAAAGGTAGATAACGGTTACAAGAAAAAGCTAATCCAGTCGGTGCGGGGTTTCGGATATACGATTAAGGAATAATTTACCAACTTATTTTTAGATAAGTTGGTAAATTCTTTGGACGAGATCTTTTGAAGAAAATGGTTTTGACATGTAACTATCAAAACTTAGAGTCCGGGCATATTCTTTGGCCTGGTCATTACCCGAGACCATGAGAATGGGGATGTCATTAGTGTCCTTGGCGTTTTTTAATAGCTGAGCGATATTCACTCCGTTTTCGTTGTCCTGTAGGAAAATATCAAGGATGATAAGGTTTGGTCGGTAACTTCTAATTTTTTGCTGGATAGTGTTGCAGTCGGAGGTGGCAATGTAGTTACAGCCGGCGCTTTCCAGTATGGTACTCATGCCTTCCAGAAAATCACTATCGTCATCCAATATGAGAACTTTGGGTTGATACATTTATAAATTAACTATTAACAGTGTTGTTTATCCTGGTTTTGAAAGAAAATGAAGTATGAAAAATGCAAGAGTAATGTAAGAAGCAAGAGTTTAGTTGGTAGTTGGCAAGATAATTTGGGCGATAACCTGTTTATTTTGGGATTGATAGTATTGGATTTTTCCAGCAAATATTGAAGCAATCTTTTGGGATAACAAGAGGTTTATTTGAGGATGGGCCGGAGTATAGACAACAAGACTTTCTGCGTTGATTGTCTGTTTAATTTCGGGAGAAATCAGCAAACTAAGAGTAGACTGATTTACTTCAAACCAGATATGGATCGAATCGGCTTCTGATTTTTCAGAAATATAGTTGATTAAGTTAGTTATTGCCTGAATCAACCGGTTTTGGTCAGCAAATATTTTTAAGTTAGGGATGCTTTCGGATTGCAAACCTAGGTGACTTATTTGTGGATTTTTAATAAGTTTACTAATCAATGTTTTCAGGCTGAAGGATTCATAGTCGAGTTTTAAAATATTTTGTTCAAGTCGGTTAAGATCAGCATAGTCATTAATCTGGGATACGGCCATGTTAACTTTGGAGTCAATTTTTTTGAGATGATCAATACCTTTTGGATCAAGTTGCTTGGATTGCTTAAGTTTTACACTAAGAATTTCGGCAAATAATTTGATAGTAGTTAACGGCGACTTTAACTCATGACTTATAAATTGAATTAAGGATTCTGTGGGTAGTGGTAGTGGATTAGGGAAAATGTCTATTTTTAATAAAATACTACTGTCGGAAAACTCTTCGACAATTTGAAACAAATAGATTTTTTTATTTTCTTTTATGGAAATCTCTCCAGTTGATTTAGTCTTCAAAAAGCTTATTAGGGTCTTTTTAGATTCAGCTTTCAGGTAAAAAGAATTGGTAAGTAATTTTTTGGCAGTTAGGTCTTTAAACAATAATTTGGCTTGTTTGTTGAATGAAATGATTTCCAGATGACTGTTAATCAAAATTTGTGGATTCTTAGTTAAAACAAGCATATGTTCTTATTTTACCAAAATTTAAAATTCAGGGATTTATAGGCTTTATTACATAGCTCTTACCCTATTTTAATTGGCATATTACGCTTGGCAATTAATATTTTGTTAATTACAGTTTAAGCTAAAAAGGGGGTGAGCAACAAAGATGAATCTATTACTTTGGATTCTACTGGGGCTAATAGCCGGGTGGTTGGCTTCGGTTATTATGAAGACCAATGCCCAACAGGGACCAATATTGGACATTGTTTTGGGTATTGTGGGTGCAGTGGTGGGAGGACTGGTAATGAACCTACTCGGATTTTCAGGCGTTACCGGATTTGACATTGGTAGTATATTAGTTGCCACCTTGGGTGCCGTAGTATTAATTGCTATCGGCAGAGCAATAAAATAAGCGCTCGAGCAATAATGCAAACAAGCTGCAATTATTTGCAGCTTGTTTTTGGTAGTCTAACTATCGAACTTCTGGTCAATAACTTTTTCGTTTTGAGACCCTGTTCCCTATAATACTTTTGATGAAGTTTAATGTCGCTGTGGTTGGTGAAAATAATTATCTGAGCCATAAATAAATTTAAGCGGAGGCAATCAAACTCATTGAAGAATCAAGTAATAATCCAGTAAGAAGGCTTAAATTAGCAGTCAACATCTTGACAAGCTAGCAGTCTTTATTCTATACTGCTAGTGTTATTAGTTACATTTAGTAGGAGGATCTTGCGATGAGATATTTATCACTAAGACCTTGGAGCCGGTCGGCTTTAAGACCCTTTTTGTGGGATGAAGAAGACTGGACGGAAGTTACTTCTTCTGAAGGTTTAAATGTTTATGAAGAAGACAATAAGGTTTATGTTGAGGCAGCGGTACCGGGAATGTCGGAAGACGATGTGAAAGTAACCTACGAAGATGGAGTTCTGAGAATTAGTGCTAGGTCTGAAGAAAAGAGCGATGAAAAGGATAAGGGACGGGTGGTACATCAATGGAACAAAGTCTCCAGCTTTGAGTACACCACTTACCTACCCAGACCCGTTGATGGTAAAACGCTAGAGGCCAACCTGGAAAAGGGGGTGCTGAAGATAAGTGCCGAGGTGGCTCCTGAGGCTAAACCGAAGGAAATAAAGGTTAAAGTAAAGTAAAAAATAATTGTAATAATAAGCCCTCCCCTAATCGGGAGGGTTTTTTGTTAAAATTTTTTAATGAAACTAGCAAGCTTGGGTAAGGCCATCATGCCAAAGGCACCAAAGTTAAAACAGATTTTGGGACCTAGTTTTATACTATTGGGTTTGGGATTGGGCAGTGGAGAATTGATTTTGTGGCCGTACATGAGTGCTAATTACGGGATGGGGATAATTTGGGGAGCGGTTCTAGGCATAAGCTTTCAATTTTTTTTGAACATGGAAATTGAGAGGTATACCCTAATAAACGGCGAAAGTATTTTTGTGGGACTGTCAAGAAAATTAGGCCGACTTTCTCCCGTTTGGTTTATTTTTTCAACGTTAATTCCCTGGATGTGGCCGGGAATAATATTGTCATGTGCAGTAATTTTTGCAAACACTTTTGGAATACTAAGCAGTAAGCTGCTAGCAATTTTGTTGTTGCTTTTAATTGGGGGCATATTAACTTTGGGTCCGGTGATATATAAAACTCAGGAATGGTTTCAAAAAAATTTAATATTAATAGGAGTGCCAATTGTTTTAATTTTGGCGATTATTTTGGCTGACTTAAACAGTTGGCAAAATTTATTATGGGGAATAATTGGCAAGGGAGATGGTTATTGGTTTTTCCCACGGGGAATTTCATTGTTAAGTTTTTTAGGGGCTTTTGCGTATGCGGGGGCGGGCGGTAATCTTAATTTGGCTCAATCTTTTTATATCAGAGAGAAGGGTTATGGCATGGGTAAATACGGAGGTAAAATTACCAGTATTCTGACGGGAAAAAGGGAGGAGGTCAGTTTGACTGGGAAAACTTTTGATTTGACTCCTGAAAATTTAAAAAGATTTAAAGACTGGTGGAAAGTTATAAACCGAGAACACGCTCTAGTTTTCTGGGCAACTGGAGCAATGACCATAATGCTATTAAGCCTGTTGTCGTATTCTACAGTTTTTAGGAATACCGGAGGAGCCGAGGGCATCGGATTTTTGTTTGAAGAAGCAAAAATTATTGGGATCCGAACAATACCATTTTTTGGGTTAGTATTTCTAGTGTTGTCAGGACTAATGCTTTTTTCTACTCAAATGTCGGTAATGGATGCAACTTCAAGGATTATGTCAGAGAACCTGATCATTATGAATCAGGAAAAATTTAAAGCTAAAAGCATTGCTAAATATTATTATGTTTTTTTGTGGATCTTGATACTTTTGGGGATTTTAATTATTGCTCTGGACTTTCAACAGCCGCTTAGATTGGTGATAATTGGAGCGGCGTTGAATGCAGTGACAATGCTGGTGTATTCAATTGCAGTTTTGTTTTTGAACCTAACCAGTTTAGATAAAAAACTGAGGCCATCAGTCTTCCGAGTCGGTGTGATGGTGATTGAGATTGGTTTTTTCTTTTTGTTTTGTTACTTAACTCTGAAACAGGGAATATAAAATCCCCCTGTTTCCAGGGGGATTGTTATTTGACTTAATTACAACGGCTTTTGTGTTTATTAATCAGATCAACTTTGTCCTGATGGATGCTTTTCCAGTCATCCATTAGTATGCCTCCGGTATCACCTGAATTAGGGTTCCAGCTCCAGTAGAAACCATCGCAAATATTTTTACTTATAAAATAATCGGTGATGGCGTTTTGCCAAACAATATCTTTTGGATCGCCGCCATGACCGTATTTGCCTCCGTATTCACCGATGACTACTGATTTGTTTTGGTCATGGAGAAAACCAAAGTGAGTATCCCAAATCTTTGACATATTTGAGGGAAAACTACTATCGGAAAAGTATGACTGAGGGTGGACATCAGGACCATAAACATGGGGTGAATAAACAAGTTTGTTGCCGGGAATAAAATTGTTGTCAATCGGATGACACATTTCAGGCTCGAAATTGCCTCCCCACCAATGGGAAATTGAGTTATCTGAACAAACCAGGTTGTCCTGAACACCCTGGACAAATATCAACAAATTTGGGTTGTTGGACAAGATTTCCCGGCCTGCCTTTTGGGAGGCCAAACGCCAATCTGTCCGTGAGTCATTGGTACCCCAGGTGGCTACGCCTTTTGGCTCGTTTTTGATATCAATTCCCATGAAATACTCTAAGTTCTTGTAGCGGTTGGCAACAAACACCAGGTCACGGATCCAATCGGCTTGTGAATATGAGTCGGTATACCAAAGGTCGGTAATGTTCTGGCAATTGACGGTGTGGACATCAAGAAGCAAGTGGAGTTTTTGCCGATTCATCTCATTCATAAATTTATCCAGAAGATCGAGACTATTCAAATTACGCAGATCAGGATTTTGAGAATAATCAATAGAGCTGACCGGCGAGTTTCTTAGGGTGTTGGGACAGTAAGGAATACGAACGGCGTTAAAACCGGTGTTCTTGATTTGGGTAATCATATCCTGCCAATTCCGCTCCCAAAGGCCATGTGCTACCATGGTTTGGTTTTCAAAGCCAAACCAGCTGACGCCATTGAGTTTGATTTTTGAACCGTTGTGGTAT
>CAZFAI010000030.1:5317-9761 GCA_964516555.1 uncultured Gammaproteobacteria bacterium | reverse complement strand
TTCCCTAAAATATTTCTGACAATAGATCCTATTACCGCGACAATAGCTAACAATATCATCCATTGCCAACACATTCTTCGTTTCTCCACCTACACTAATATTTCTAGTATTTATCCGATCCAAAAAATTTACAACACTCATCTGGATGGTGCTCATGTCTTTTTGAGTTTCCAACTTATCTAGATAATATTTATAGTTCTTAAAAATTAAACCTTCTTTCTGATCGCTCCTGACTAATTTGTAATATCTATCCTGAACCAAAGAAAGAATTGTTGCCGTAAACGACTTTGGAGTCAGATATTTTGCACCTCTGACAAGTTGTTCTATTTGAGCCGGATCAATATCACTAGGCGGCTCCCAGAGCCTTTCCGATAGATTTACTTTCGGAAATGGCTTATCCTTGCCATAAACCCAGAACTTTCTTAGCATTTTTAAAAAATAAACCAAAGAAAACATGCTCAATCCAATTGATATAGCCAAAAGCAAAGCTGACCAGTTTGTGCGGCTATTCATCTGCCGTTCTGTTCTCTGAATAAAATCACTTTCCTCTCTAATAATTTTGTTTCGATTGATACTACCGACAGCGCCCCCGGTAAAAAAACTTTTTGGCATCAAAACTCTTGCTTCAAAAAAATCACCGCTGGTAATATTTCCAAGTTCATAAGTAACTAAATTATTTTGTGGAATTGAAACTCTTCCGGACAATGGGCCGTGAGCATAAGCTTCAATTTCTTTATCTCCAATCCCTTCTGGCATATATATATTTGCACTGATATTTTCCTGACCAATCTCCCACTTATCTCCAACCAGTTTCCAATATAATTCCGCTAAATCCTCCTGCAAAGTTATGGCATTCTTAACTTCATAACTTAGAGTAAATTCCTTTTTCTCATTATTTGCCCTATAAAACCATTTAATATAATAACTATTAGTGCGTTCCTGAACATAAAATGTGTTTTCAGGTTTATTCGAATTCCAAGTGTCAATTCTGGAATTATCCAATTTCTGATAGCAAACAACCTCGTCACACAACCGGATATTATCAAGCAAATACAACTCCTCTCTTGCACTACCGGCTTTATTGATTTCCTGATATGCAAAGGTGTAGTCGCCATCAAAGTCATATACTCTTTTCTCAGTCACACTCATCGAACCGTCTTTATCCACCCTGGCTTCAATATCCACCTGGTCAATTGAATATGACTTTGCCTCTGCCAAAACCGGCTTAGTCAAAAACAACGTCAATAGCAATACAAAAACTACTTTCTTCATTATCATAATTTATCATCAAAACCAAAAAAAATCCGCCTATTAAGGCGGATACTTTGCGGGCTCTAGTGGACTATGTCAGCAACTATTATCAACACAATTTTAACAATCCTATCCGTCATATAAGTAATTAAGTAGATATCGAAGGTCTTTGATAATAAACAAAACGGTTGCACTGCCAATATTCAAACTCCTCACCGACCGCTTTCATAGGCATCCAAAGAATATATTTACGGACAACACCAACCATTTTAATAAAAGGATTAATGTCCCTACAGTTATCACATCTCGAATAAGTAATTTCAGAATCCGGAGCAACTCGGCCGCCAACAGCTTCACCACAATCGTTTACTCGTATCAACCGTTTCATTTATAGCAATGTTTATGGTGTCAATTCACAGAAATGCCCATTAAAAATTATAGCTAAAACTAAAAAGACTCCTCCAATAAACAAAAAGAGATACGTCGAATCAAAAAATTTACCACCACTATTACTGTAACCAGCACTTATCCATTCCTTTGGAAAAATTGTTTTATTTGAATTATCATATACACCCTTAGTATAAAAACCTAAAATTTTCTCTAGGCGAACCGCTACCCGTTGCTGAGAACAAAACCCTTTGTATAGATCTGCCAAATAAACATATCTCAAAATAATAAAGCCAACAATAACTCCTAATCCCATAAATAACTTTTGATAAAAGGTAAGAATGGTTTCTTCTTGCATTAACCATCCACTAGCAGCAAGCAATAAACCTAACGACCAGATTCCAATACTTTGCACTCGATCACGTATTTTATGCTGAGATTCATATCTTTCCTTAAGCGCAAAAAGTAAAACCTCCGTGTTATCTTTTTTTAATTTCATCTTCTGGGTCCATGGAAGCTCCTCGGTTTATTTCTTGGCGGGAAATATTGACCAGTTATTTCTACCGGGATTCTTCTAAAACCAATAATCTCTCCTATAGAGGACATAATCGAAATATCCATATAGTGGATTCCTGCATATTCTGAATGTTCTTCTCGTGCCATATAGGGCTTATCCTTGAGATTGGCAAGGTGACCTAAGTCGTTTTTATATTCAGCCTCTGTTCCTTCGTTTCTGACTATCCAACTAATTCTCGACCCTGCGGGGAGCTGACTAATATTTGTAAGAATGAATAGAATTTTACAATCTCTTGGGATCGAACGAATTTCGTTTTGTCCGTTTTTGTGATAGTGAGTTCCGCTCTTGATTGAGTCAGCAATAACCGAAACTTCGGGAACAAACTTCATAGCAACCAAAGACTTTTCACCGCCAGAATCCTCAGTCGAGTCTGCAATCGGGAAAAAGTGTCGAAATATCTTTCCCCAGAGTATTGAGGAAGCAGCTTCTGAAGTAGCTTGAATTGCTTTGTCAGCTACATCAACTGTATTTTTAAGCACATCCAAGAAGCTAGTGCTATCTTCTTTAGTCATCCTGTTTAGGTTTTCTTCATCATTTACAGGATTATTCACCACCATGCTCTTCTCCAGTCTGTTTATAATTTTTTCAGCAACAGTTCTGGTTGCCAAATCATCACCATCAACTTCAGTGCTTAAACATAATTCGTAGGCCTCGGCCACTAAAACTGTTAATAATATCGAAGATGGTGGATTTTCCAAGTGTAAACGCGAAAGTATCTTAAAATACCTTATTAACCTTCTTACCTGGTTACAATCGTCCTCGGTAAAATGATCTCTAAACCATAAGTAAAAAGCCTTTGGATCACTATCCTCCCAAATGTCGCTTTCAGTCGCTAATTCTCTCAAATCCACATTTTCATCTAAGTGGTAAGCGGGCACATCAATATGGAAACAGTCGTTAAACCTAATCCTTGAGCACCGTTCTTTTGGAGGATCCAAAACTTCAATCACATCTTCATTCTCATTCTTAAAGCTGACTAATTCCTCCTGAACAAAATGCTTTAACTCTTTTGCAGAAAAATTTCCATCCTCAGAACCACCCTCCCACTCAAAATATATTCCCAAGTCAATATCAAATTCATCTTGCTTATTAACTGGTCTTATTTGAGTTCCAAATTTGTAAGACCCCTGAATCCAAGATTTAACTTGGTAATTAGTCTTCTCATTTAATTTAGAAATCAGATAGTCACACAAGTCATTCCATCTTATCTGCTGATTCTCTCTTTGTTTTATTGATGGAGTGATTCGATAATGCAGGGTCTGTTTATCAGGGTTAGTTGAAAAGAAATAATCGGGAACCCTCACCATATCGTATTTTACTTTACAGTAGAAATAAAACAAGCTTGAATTCGTTAGCTTTCAAAGAAATCCGGGACTCTTACTTTCAGCTTCTTGGCAATCTTCATCAACACCTCCATCGACGGATTTTTTCTACCTTGTTCTATATTTCCCATAGGAGATACGGCTCAAACCAATTAGTTTTGCAAATTCTTCTTATTATATCCGGCCGCTTTTCTTAGCTTTTGGATTTTCTTCCTTAGTTTCCTGGATACTTTCTTTTCCGAATTAGACATTACACAATTATGTCTAGCCTAGAGCGAAATCTCCTCTAGCTTAAAGCGAGTAAATGAATTTGATCGTATGAATAATTGGTTACAATAATGGTTTCTGCTTATTGTATAATTTATTACATTCCATAAATGAACAGTAACAAAATAACAAACGCTTTACTTTTGCTTTTGGTTTTACTTGTTACGATTTTTCTGTTTAAGGATAAGTTGCACTATTATTTAATAGCAAAAAATTCACTGAAACGAGCTAATATATTAAATATTCCAGGCGTGGCCTCCTGGTGTAATTTGACGAAAAAAGAGACGAAAAGTGGCTTTAGTGATGTTTGCATGGAAGCAATGAATAGGTTTGGTCCCGACATCATCAGATGGGAAAACCTAATTAAGCAATATCGCAAAATTGACTGTAATGATTTTCGTGACGGCGAGGACGCCAAAAACTTTTTTAACTATATAAGTGGTGAACTATCCGATGAATTTTATGTTCACAACGAGAAAAATTTCGTTGAATCTAAATATTTCAGTTGGATATCAGATCATACATTGCATTGTAGTTACGATCCTTATGGGTTAGATGCGGATGGGGATTGTAATGCGTGTGAAGCAAATTAACTAAAAAATATGAATTATATTCTAGGAATAATCGTAATTTACTTTTT
>CAZFAI010000030.1:4953-5307 GCA_964516555.1 uncultured Gammaproteobacteria bacterium | reverse complement strand
AATAATGAAAAGGCTTTTTGGATTCATTTTTATCATAATAATTTTTGGAATAGCTTATTCGGTTTACACCAACTTATTAAGAAGAAATGTTACAAATACAGAACTCAAAAAATCTACTGCAGAACAATCCGGTGATATTAATCTTGATATCGACATAAATGGTGACGGGGCAAAGGAAAAGTTAATTCTTATAGAAACGTCGGACAATAAAATCAAATCGATGGTGGTTTATAACAGCGACAATAAAGAAATTGGTTGTTTACCAACCGATTTAACCTTACCTTTCCCGGTCGAACCCTTAAACGAAGTCGTTAAACTAAAGACCGACGAGTTAAGGGAATACCCTGTCTTAAA
>CAZFAI010000030.1:2944-4893 GCA_964516555.1 uncultured Gammaproteobacteria bacterium | reverse complement strand
TGCCGTTCTGTAATACACCAGCACCAGGAAAATTATCCGACTGTACCTTTTGGGCAAGCGACCCTGGTTACATCCAGTATGCAGATCTCGACGGAGACAAACAAGTCGAAGTAGTCGAGTATGTCGATGAGTACCCCACCGACGGAAAGCTTACAAATGAAGAACTAGACGCAATTACTAAAGGTGGTTATGAAAAAAACGTAGAAACAAATCTTTTACGGCTCGCAAAACGGGAGAAAGGTGGCCGGGGTAGAAAGGTGGTCTGGTCGATTTTCAAGAACAACGGAGACTCATTTACTAAGCTAGTAGGCATCGACTATGATAAATACTATCAAAAGGTGGTCGATACCAAATATTTAAACTTCAACCCGATAAAAAAATCCCAACTAAGTAAGGATTCGAAAGATTATAATGATTTCATCTATCAACTCTGTACTGGTCAATTAAAAATATAAAAGCCTCGAGGATTGGAACAAATTTAGGTTAAATTGTGTCAATTATTGCTCCCCCGCTGAGACATTACTTGTATAAAAGAATGGATAGTTTCCTATTTTTTAGAATAGTAAGGATGGGCTTGATATCATTAGGTCTGCGAAAAACTTAGCTTATCAAGTGGTATTTTATTAACTGGATTCGTCAATTTATTTCCCAAAAAATAGGCTACTGCTGGAGTCAACCGATAAATTCCTTGAATAATATACAATTCCTTACTTTTAGTATCCAAAAATATTATTTTTTCTCCATCAGGCTTGGAATTATTAATTGACATTATTAAATCTGTAATCCTAATTTCCTGGGATAAAGATATGTTTGGTTGTAAAGTAACACTAAGAATCCAAAAATCTTTTACGCCTGCTTCGATATATTTTTGGTGTCGGAGATTCCAAACTCTACCCGAGATTCTTGAACATTGAAATTCAAAGGCCCATTTCCTTCCATTCGGATGGGTTACCAACACATCTGCCACTTGATGAGTTTCAGGTATCCATGCTTCAAGGCTTATTCCGGAAGTTGGAAAACATTCTGCTAATCTATCTCTAAGCATCTTTTTTCCCATTATATGCTGCTCAGTTTCAGGCTCATAAAATTCATACTCACATGTTCCTGCGTGGGCAAAGTGGGCTGCGTAAACATCTCCGCAACGAAACTTCATTTTCTTATGACAGACAGGTATATGACATCTTAGTAAACCAGAATTTGAAAGTTTACGGAGTTCTTTTTGATTCTTTTTAGATGCTTCAATTTTTTCTTTAGTGGCAGAGTTTTCACAAGTCAGCATTTGGCGGATTATACCACATTATTTAATTTCTAAAAAATACTAGTATTAAGACATACGAATAATCCTTAAGGCTCTTCCGACTATTTAGAATTTCCTACTCACTTGGCACCATAGCGCCACTGCCCCCCTCCCGGAACGTGACAAACGTGTGGAAGTAAGTATGCGGCTAATGTGGGGAGTTAATGTATAGATATTACTGATCCAATTGTTTATTCCCTATAGTATGGATATAATAATAATTTTTGAAAATTAAAAGATCAATTCCAGTTTCCTTGTTTGTCGGTGAAGGTGGCGGGTACTTTAGTCAATAACCGTATCTTTTAATTATCTTTTTATTAATCTTGTATGATTTTTGTAGTTTTTTGCATTAATTTTCATCGTTTTTCTATTCCATTAATATATTCTCCTATACATTGCCGACCGGGACTCCTAATCGGACAGTATCTTTTCCTCCCGACACGTCGTTAGTACGTGAAGATAGAGATTAATCACTGTAGCTGGATCCGACAATATCTTTTTTACCTTTCAGCATATCTAATGTTATTTATTTCCCAAATACCATCCTACAGCAGTTCACTAGAGGCTCTAGAACGAAAGATAATAAGTAAGGGGTATAATTTCAAATAAAAATGGACAATGATTATAGAAAACAAATAAGGACGCAACTTAA
>CAZFAI010000030.1:0-2934 GCA_964516555.1 uncultured Gammaproteobacteria bacterium | reverse complement strand
AAAGCACTCGTCAAGCCACTATTTGGTTTGGACCCTAAAAGCGAGTCATCTTTCTTTGTATTTTTTAAAAGATTTATACTCTACTTAAGATCAGTTCCAGAAATAAATAATATAACCGACGGTTATAGAACAGAACAAAACCTTTATAGTAAAGCTTGTGACGATAATGATAAATTTTTACTCAACGAGGTTAACTTGGAGGTAAAAGAAATATTTTCAAGCCAATCAAATTTAAATAACTTTATACTTCCTACAAAAAATCCTAAAGTTAATAATAAGTATTCAGAAATCGACGGCCACACAATCAAGCTGGTACAAGAAATCCATTACAAATTACATTATGGTAATGGTTATTATCGATACGATTTACTAAAGCGCCTTGTCCGATTAATAAATGAAGATGCTAAAAAAAAATTTGGGGAAATTATATTAAGCAATAGATTTATAAGTGCGGTAAATAATTACAATGCAAAACTTTCAAATATTGATCCAGTTGGCCAGCCGTGGTACGCATATTCTGAGATTTTGAAATTCATTCAAAGTCCGGCAGATCAAAAATCCTTTATCAAAGCTCACATCAAAATTGTTTATACTGATATTAGACAAAAGTTAATTATTGGTGACGACCAAGCCGGACAAACAAGGAAAAAATTACCAATTCCACCCGGTATTCATTTCGAAAAACCGGAAGGCTCAAAATATTACATACTAACAGGATTAAACGGGAAATGTTTGAGGTTCAGAAAGAAAACAGGGGACATCTGTAAGCTGTTTTTGTATTATTTTAATAATCATGGATTATGGATAAACAACGAAGAGGCTTATAAAAGCGTAGGGAATACAGACAGAAAATTTAAAGACATGATGACGTCTCTAAAAGGAAAAATCAGGAGACTGGGACTTGCCAAAACTATTGAGTTAGAAGGAAGCAAAAACAGATTGGGGTCGTATCGCCTCGAAATCAAAATAAACTCTTAAGCTCGTATATTGCTCGTATTATTTACGTTTGTCTTTCTGTAAACATCTTAATTCCCTCGTACAGGTATCGAATCGGATAATAAGTTATGAACGAAAATAACGACGGATTCGTAAAATTCAGGCGCAACTCTAAAAAGTATTTTTGGCTCATAAAGAAAAGGCCAACTGCTTTTGTCTTATTAAGTTTAATTGCTAACCGAGCCCGACGGACAAACGAAAAAGGGTTAAAGCTCGATCTTGATATCACCGAAGCTCTTGTGGGCGACCACAATAACTATAAAGCCACTGAATCTAAATACCGAACTGATATTAAATTTCTTATCCAGCACGGCTTCATATTGAAGACCAGAACAAGCCGCCGCGGCACAATAGTAAAGCTGATAGATAAGGAAATATTTGATATCTGCCCTCAAATTTTCAATCAGGTATTACCAACTAACAAGAGAATATATAACACAGGAGAAATAAATAACACTTCCGGCAATGACACAAAGGACTTAACACTCATAAGTTTTATTTCTCCTAAGACAGATAACACAGAGTCAGAACGATGACACCCGAAGAACTCAATCAGCTTAAACAAAGACATAAAATTTTTGATGTCGCCAACCGTTTAGGTTTAACAAAACATAGGTTGGACCTATCATCTCAAAGTGCATATAACGTCAGTTGCCCAAACACCTTTGCTCACAAAAATGGAGACAAGAATCCTTCACTGGCTTTACTTCCAAATACTAACCGCTTTTACTGCTATGGCTGCGGTAACAAGGGTGATGTCATAAACTTAGTACAGCAATCCCTAAATATAGGTTTCCAGGAGGCAGTATTATGGCTTGAGCCCGGAATTGACTTATATCCGACTAATAATAAAGAAGCCAAAGAGTACCTAAAAAAGAAGGGCCTGTCACACGAAACGCTCACTAAGTTTAAGGTGTATGTCGGGGATGGTTGGCACGAAGATGTTAAGTATCCTGCGGTGTATTTTCCTGTACCAGGTGGACTAAAGTATCGGCTTTTGGGTTGTGATACGTGTAAATATAAACACGCTAAAGGTACTTCAATCAGTCTCTTCAAAACGGATGAAGGTAAAAAAAGTGATACTGTAGTACTTTGTGAAGGCGAGTTGGATGCCATGGCTGGTTGGCAAAACACCAGCTATCCATTCTGGACGTCAACAGGCGGAGCCGCTACATTCTATAAATCGTGGGTAAGCGACTTCAGTAAGCATGATAGGGTAATAATTGGTTTTGACAACGACGAGGCCGGACGGACAGGGGCAATCAAAGTTATTCAGACATTAATCGATGGTGGTGTAGAGAGAAGTAAAATCATTCAGATTGAGGTTCCAATACCAGAGCTGTTAGGAAAAGATTGGTGTGATTATTTTTCCGCCGGGATGAAGAAAGAGGATTTTGATGAGTTGATTGTTAATGCATCAAAAAAGGTTACAGCGCTATGAACAATGAAAAAGAGTGGTTATCTGGCGACTTGGAAACAGAAGTACTAAGTGCTTTCCAACCTTTATACCGGCGGGAACTTACTAAGGCAGAGATTTACAATATTGCCAATTCTTTAGCTGATATTGCTGAGTTATGGATCAAATTCAATTGGAGGATCGCTCGTGTCTAGCAAGTTTGAAACTCTGATAATATCCAGCAATAAACCACCCTAGAATGATATTATTAAAATGAAGTCAACAATTTGAGATAGAAGTCAGAAATAGGTCGTCTGGACAACAGATTTCTATCTTGTTGACTTCACCAGACGGCCTTTTTTAGTAAATACCATCATATCACTAATTATCAATATGAAAAATATAAATACAACAAACGAATTAAAATACTGCCGGTATTGCCGAAAGTCGCAAGAAAGCAAGGAAAAACAGGTGGCTTCAATTCCGGATCAAGTCGCCGAGTGTAGAAAGGCGGCTCTAAACAATCAACTTAATATTTTAAT
>CAZFAI010000029.1:0-10222 GCA_964516555.1 uncultured Gammaproteobacteria bacterium | reverse complement strand
AGAAATCATATCCGTACGAATTATCCACCATGTTTAAGCCTGAAGCATACCAATTACTTGGCAAACTATAATATGTTTTTCCACTAATAGCCCCCGTCAGTGCTCCACCCGAAGCCACTAAACCACTTTTACTATTTAAAGCGTCAATACTCAAAGCTGGGGCACAAGGAGTACTGCAGGTTGCCGGAACCTTGCTAATAACATTACCCACACCGACCACTCCTCCACCTTGTACCTGAAACCAGGGGTCTTGATTCATCAGAGACGTATAGTCCACCCTCATCGAAGTATTAACCGAATAAGGATCAACCACCGAATTATTAATAGTAAATGTCATATTGCAGGGAATACTCTCCCCGCTTCTTCCCAAATCATCAAAGCGGGGATTCGTAGGCGGCGATCCATCAACACCGCCAAAAGAAGCTTGATACGTTTTTCCCCATTTAAGAGGATTAGCTCCCGATATGTATTGGGGATTGGCTGTTGCCGTCACGCTCATTACCTTGTTAGCTGTCGCTACTCCCTGATAAGTCAGGGCATAACCCGTTACAAATAAGTTTGAATATATGACCGAACTTGGACATACTCCTTCAATCCCCGCCTGATCATACAACGATCCACTAACAGCCACATTACAATCCCATACCTTCAAATTTCTATTATGTGAATATAATGGCCAACCACCTGAGGTGCTTTCCACATTCCATGCCCCGGACAAATCCCGCACATGCGTCTTGAATGATAAATTATACGGATTAAACGAGCTGGTATTTAGGAATTGAACAGGAAAGAAAAACCGTCTACCATTGGAATTATCTGAATAACCGGGTGAAGTCCAAAAAGTCGTTGCCGCTCCGCCTGATTCAATAAAACTACCATCAGGATTAATATCAATTGAAAAATTATAAATGCCAGTTGTCACTCTCTGAGCTATTAACTTAATATAATTATTGCTCCCTCCATCCATATACACCTCAACTAAATCGATATTATCCAATCCGTCTTCGTCGTCTACGCGCACATAGACTCCCATTCTTTTATCATCATTTGTATGAACAAAATTATTATCACAAACCTGATTAAAATTCCCGCTACTCGGATCTGCGCTTATCCAAGTCTCACTGGTATTGGCAGCATTCTTCCCCTGTATACCAAATGACACAATGCTTGGTGGACTGTTAGCCACAGTAAACTTCCTCACATCTGTACTGCTACAACTCAACCACCCGCTACAATCCTCTCTCGGAGAAGCAATAACCGGGTCAGTGATACCAATACCCGGAGGTGGTGAACAATATGGATTTCCCGAACACTTGGAAGCCAAAGGCCCGGGATTGGGAGGATTTTCCGGCAAATCACAATGAACAAAATAAGTACCAAGAGGCAGGTTGCTCAAAGTTCGATTAATGGTACAAGGTATGCCCGGAACAGAATACGTACAAGATCCCAAATAGTAATAGTTTCTACCCGTACCCGAAGTGTGTACCGGATATGATGAAAAAGCTGGAGTTGCTAATCCATTTCCACTTTCCACATACATCCTCACCGGTTCTCCCAAAGAATTGCCAACTCCCGAAACTGTAATTGCTAAATTTTCATTTGGTCCGATCCTGGTGGAACCCACACTAACTGTGCACGTTTTTGGGGTGTCTGTTCTGTCGTGCAACACCCTATACGGTAAAGTCTTAGAGCAAGTAGGCCCACATATAGCCGTATTGTCATCTCGACAATTTCTCCAGGATCTGGCCCAGGTATAATCACCGGGCGCCAAGGCAATATAAGCCGTTACGTTATCCGGCGCCCAGAATCTCCAAGGATCACAGTTATCAATCTTTACCGTCGACCCGTGGTTCGCTAGATTTCCACCATCAGGAGCACAATTATTCGAATAATACTCATGCCCCTGGCATCCTCCTAAAACAAAATCTACCGTATCTCCCACCTGGAAAATATTGGTTCCATTTGCTGGATTTCTAATTGCCATCCCAGTTACTTGATCCGAAGTACAAGGTGCCGGAGCCAATGGTACATCAACTCCGGTATTGTTTGACCAAATAGTATAAGCCAGTCCACCCTGCCATAGTATATTATTTTCATCATAACAACCACAGCTTCCGCCACTGCAATTCTTTTCTTCAATGTCAATCTGCCCGGTCATATTGTTTGGTACTTCCACCCTCAACGAAACAGTCTGGCCGGGCGCCAAGCAATACAGGTACCTGTCTCGTTCATTGTTACACTGATAGTTCCAATCATTCCAGGTCGGATCGCTCAAATTATCAAAGACTTTTCTTGGAGTACACAAGTTTTCTATAGCCTCTAGCGTTACTGTGTAACTTTTGTTGTTGGTAATTACTATCGTATCCCTATTGAGCTTGTTTCTTCCATAACAACTCTGTCCCGGGCTACAACCCATGCCGTCTTGTGGTCGACATATTAAATTCTGAGCAAAAACATCAGATCCAAAGCCAAAAAAGAATACAATTAATAATAAAACAACCCAGCCTTTCCTTATCACTAATAAAATAATATCACTCCATCACTATTTTTTGCGCAGCAATTCCCTCAAAAGGCTCAGCCTGAACCCTGTCTACAGCAAAATAATAAACCTTCACCCTCTTGCCCACCATTTCCTTTTTATCTTCCACCAATGACAATCCTTTCCATATTGTTGCGTGATCCCTCAAAGTCACCACCGCATTTCTGTTTTCTCCATACTTCAACATGTATGCCCTGTTTCTCTCCAGTTCAGACGTAATTAACCCTTCAACTTCTAAGTATTCATCCTTGTTCTGCTTACCTACAATGCTGGCAGCCACATTATTAATTATTGGTACTCTATTAACCACCTTTGTCACACCACCCCCCTTCTCTTTATGTTCCTTTAAAAGCACCAAATTAATCAACAATAATAAGTCAACCCAAAAAATCGCCATCGCCACCAACAACCATAGCTTTGCTTTCATTGGTTAATGATATGTTAAACAAATATTTACGTCAAACAATACCTATTTATTTTAATTGCTTTTAGAAACAAACGGTATCAATACCCGGTGAGGTAGTTCTTTATACCCAACATGCAAAACATCCAAAAAATTGTGATTACCCTCCGGAGCTTCTATCACATCTCTAATATTATGGAGTGGCATAACTAGCTCAGTCGGTTCCCCCCAATCATCACCCTGATCATTTAATAGTAGTACAGCACCCATTGTCCCATCTTTATTGTCATAATTATCATCGTACTCAAATGCCACCATCGCATGAGCTGCTTCATAAACTTGCTCTGATGCTCTGCTGACAATAATATTTTCATCTCTATATTGTCGCCAATTAGCCAGCACTGGAAAACCAAACAGTATCGGTCCCTTACCCAACCCCTCTTTTATTTTTACAACCGGATCTATTCCCTGTGTTTGCATATCCTCCTGTAAATAATACTCATACGAAACTTGTCTTGGAATATTATTCCTTGCATCTTCATATTGGATGGTGGTGGGCGGCATGGTTATCGATCCCATAGCCATACAGTCATTATATCCGGGCGACACATTGTTTCTTGGGCAACCTTTTTCTTTAAGAATTGTTCTGATCGCTGAAATTCCCATAGATTCTCTTCCTACTATTCCTGTAAAAAAAGCCGGATTAAACGAATATTCAGAATTCACTTCAGCTGACCCCATATTGACAACACCCTGCCGAAAATTATCATCTCCGGCCACAATTTTTGCTACAATCAACAATTGTGCTGCGTTAAAAGAAGCACAATTAGGAAAGTGTAAAAGGTGAGACCTTCTTTCAGGCAAATAATCCCTCCAACTAATTCTCTCCGGCAATGCCTCCGTCAAAGGCGCCGCCTCTACTTTCTTTCCGCCAAACTTATCAACAGCCGCTCCGGCTACAAGTCCGGCGAGCACTCCTCCGCTCAATCTCAAAAATTCTCTTCTATTTACTTTTCGTGGTTCTCTATCTACCATTTTTTACCCAGGCTTCAAATAATTACCTGCCTGTTGGGTAAATTTTACATGCAAACCAGCTTCAAGTCAATATATTATAGGATACACATCTGATACACACAAAGATGTTACTTATCTAACTTTTACTGCACAAAAGTCAATTATATTATCCACTGTCGTCGCCACTATCCTTCCGATTGCTTCTTGAGTATTAAAAGCATTATGGGGTGTCAGCACCACATCATCTCTATCGCGCAATAGATGGTAACTGATCATTTCTCTCAGGTCATCCTTGCTTACTTTGCTGTCCAATGCCATGCTACCATCATCAATCAGCAAACCTTCCTCTTCCACCACGTCCAATCCTGCCCCGACCAATATTCCCTTGTTCAATGCCCACACAATTGCCTCAGACTCCACCACAGTTCCCCTGGATGTATTAATCAGAATACTCCCCTGTTTCATTAACTTAATATTATTTTTATTTATCATATGAAAAGTCTCCGGTATGTTTGGTACATGCAAACTGACAAAATCGGCCTCTTTCAGACAAGTTTCCAAATCTGCATAACTGAATCCTAATTTTTTCTCCAATCCGGGCACCCTAATGCCATCCACCCCCAAAACTTTCATTCTAAAGCCTCTGGCGTAGCGGATCATATTTTGTCCTATCCTTCCAACTCCTATTACACCCATTGTTTTTCCTCCCATATCCACCCCGGTCAAACCCCTGGGATTAAAATCATTGTCCTCTACCGCCTGGTGTCCGCATACCACTTTCTTGGCCACTGCCATCAGCAAGGCCATGGCATACTCCGCCACTGTCTCCGATCCGTAAACCGGAACATTGACAACTTCAATTCCTCTTTTCCCGGCTTCTACCGCATCAATATGATCTGTCCCTGTCGACCTGGTAGCAATCATTTTTAAATTAGGTAGCTGATCCAACACCTTCTTGTCCATTCTGGAATATATAAAAGTAGAAATTACTTCATAGTCTTTTGCCAATTCCAAACTCTCCTGTACTTCCTCCTCAAAAATTCCAATCCCAAAGCTGTCAATTCGGATAATCTCCTTTTCAATAACTTCCTTCTCCCATGGCTTAACCCCAAAAAACGCAATCTTCAAATCTTGTTGCTTATTCATACCAAAATTTTACACCATATTTATCTTTTTCCCACACCTACCACCTACACTACACCTAGCGTAATTCTTGAAGCATTTGCCTCATTGACACACAAATATCCAATATGTTTTACTGATTACAGTTATACATTATTCTTATACAACAGGAACCAGTCTATGGATGAACAAACTCAAACACAAGATAAACTTGTGAATCAAAACCCCCTCCCCAAAAAAGTTAACGGCGTTTCTATCGACAATCTTCCCGACCTTCTTACCGTCGCCGAAGTTGCCGATCTTCTCCGTGTTAGCAAGCTAACAATCAAAAGGTGGGGAAAACGGGGCAAACTGCCGGCAATCCGCATCAACGCCCGGGGAGACCGCCGCTACCGCAAGGAAGCCGTTCTTTGGCTCCTGGGTATCCAATCAGAATAAGCATAAACAATATCTTTTTAGGAGCGCAATCATGTAAGCAAAGCGCAACGCGTGAGCACCGCAAAAAGATATTGTTTAACATAAAAGAAACTTACTCTTTAAGTGTCACTTCCACGGAGTGACACTTTTTGATCACTTAAGCTAGTCTGCCTTCATCCAAATGCTCCAAAGCACGCCTGGCCGTCCACCTGGTTTCTCTCTTACTACTCGTCAATCCCATAATTATTTCCCACCACACCTCAGGAATTTCCTTACCTTCCAATAATTTCCCCATATCAACTTTTTTATAAAGACCTCTCCCTCCCGCCACCTCTTCTCCGGTAAACAGTTCATACAATGTCATACCCAAAGCATATTCATCAATCACCGGCCACAGCTCCTCGTTTTTCTTGTACTGGTCAGGCGCAGCATAACCAACCGTACCTTCCGGCACAGCATGATCGTTCCGTACGGGAGTCAACAAGTCCCAATCGGTTAATACTGTTCTGACAATCTCCCCTCTCTCATTTCTTTCCAATAGTATATTATCCGGCTTAATGTCCCTGTGAATATAACCGTTGTTACTATGTAATTCAGTAATTAAACCGCTCATCTTCCTGAAAACTACCTCAATATCTTCTTTGGAAAATACCGCTCCTGCCTCAAGCTCATCACGTATAGACTTACCATTTATCCACTCATGAACCACATATTCCTTTCCGTCAGATCCTAATCTCACCCCAAAAGATTCCGGTATACACCTTTTTATTTCTCCTGATAAATTAGCATAAATACTTCTATAAGCCGCATCCACGTTAGCCGAGCCATTACCAAAACGCAATGCCACTCTGGAATTGCTAACACCCTCTTTAGTCATCAAACTAGCCCTGGCTATATACGACTGACCACCGTTGTAAACCTTATCAATTTGATACCGCTCCCCCTCACCTTCCTGAGTAGACAGCGCAATTACCCCACCCTCTTTACCTCTCGCCACATCCTCCAAGTTACCATATTTTCTAACCGGTTTTCCTGACTTTGTGTCCCTCAGCTCCTCTCCATATTCTCGGTACTTTCTCAAGCCCGACACTAATCTTGAAATATCCGTTACCTTAACATCTCCATTTTCATCCAAAGCATAATCTATACCCAACATATTGACACATCGCCTATAAAAAGGAGCATCCTTATTCAAACCATCGTCAACGTAAACATTCAAAGTCCTATCAACCACCTGTTCTACATCTAGTTTTAATTTCTCAACCACATCAGGATTATCGTAATCAATGTTACTAATTTCCCCCATCTCAAATTTCCTCACCTCATCATCAAACGCACTAAAACTTTTGTCCCACTGTTCAGCAGGAGACAGGCCTCTCTTATAAGCATTTATAGACCTCCGGGAAGATGTATAAAGTCTTGAAACTCTAGAACCGGCATATTGTATTCTGCCCCGATCGCCCCCCCTTGCCTTAACTATTGATCTCCCCAAGGCCACATCCTCTGCAACAGTCAAATCAACATACCCACCCACTGCAGCATAAATACTTGACCTGAAAGCAAAATTAGCTCCACTCGAACCTACCTTGCCGGTTTCCTTTCGGGAAATAGTTTCTAAATACTGAAACAACCTGGTTCCCACATGAACGACAGGATGGTTAACATAAGACACCGGATCCCAATCCAATTGACCCAAAAATCCATCTACTGTCGGATTGGTCTCAAACTTATTAATAAAATTTTCAACGTATCTGGGATTCACCCCTTTATTGTCTGCATCATTACTTACCAATATAAGATCCCTTGCTCCTGATTGACGCTGGCCTTGTCTCATCAAAGTAGCATCAGTCAACAACCTTCTAATATAACCAATTTTTGCATCTTCCAAATCCAATCTAACATCCATTACTCTCAAATTTACTTCTGGATAGTCGCGCTTAAATCTTTCAATTTCACTCCTTGTCTCGTCCATTACTACCTCCTGACCTTCCGCATTCACCTTCGGGGCATTTACCAGCAAAACAATTTCAAAGTTATCCCTGTCTGCTGTTTGGTAATTATAGTTTTTCAAAGCTTCGTAGATATTCTTCCCCTCCTGATGACCGGCCACCGGTATACAAATCGACAATCTGTTGTTATCACCCATCGGTTCGATTTGAGAAACCAAATCTTCTACTCTTTGTCTGTAACTTGGCTCCATACTGTCCAAATAAGAACCAATCACTCTTTCGGCATCCAACTCAACACTGGCATCATTTTTTATCTCCATCGGCAATACATTCTCAAGCCTCTTGTCTATTTGACGGTCTAACTCGGCATACCAACCACCATATAAGTTTTGTTCGACCGGTTGCGAACCCAATAAAAGACCCGTATCCTTGATGGCCTCATCAACAACTTCCCAAGGCGGCAAAATCCTCGTTTGTCCCTCAGTGTTCGGTATTGGTTCCAAATTATCAAAAAATGGGTCTTTTGTCTCCCTGCCAATTTCTTCCCAAGGCGGCAAAATCCTCGTTCGTCCCTCAACATTCGATATTGGTTCAATATTATCGATGGGCAGAATCTCCTCTCCTTCTTTTATTCTTTCCAATGGACTTCTCCAGGTAATTGGAATTACAGACGGTACCTCGACTAGAGTGTCAAAAGCTTGTTCCGGAGCCGGAACTGTTACCATTGTCTCAACCATCCTGTCTGTTACCGTCTCCATCACCTTGTCAGTGATAGTAAAATTCCCGCCTACTCCCCTGCCCACAGCTGTTGCCAATATTCTCACTTGTTCCGACCCATCATCACCAACCCCTACATTCTCTGCCACCTCGGCAAACCTCCCCAAAAATCTTACCGACCCGCTCTCAACTCCAAAAAACATTTTGCCAATCTCCGAATTTGGATCGATTATTGCTTTACCGGAAGCATCTATCGCCACTCTCACCACCTGACTTTGTGTTTCTTGTGATAAAGATAGTGCCAGATATAGTTTGCCCTCTGTCGCCAACTCCATCGCATCAGCCGACAAACCATCGTGATAAGATCCTCCCTCAACCATTTGCGACACATCCAAAACATAATTTCCCTCAATATCCAACCCGGTTCCATTTACCCCTCCCCACAATAATCTTAATTCATTCTTATCAAAAATAGGCTTTGGCGTATCATTGTCGTACCACATAGTTCTTCTGATTCTGGAAAACAAATCTTGCCTTTCTTCGACAAATTCTTCCACCCCCAAGCTTCTGTTCACCTCACTTGCCACTTGCCTTTGAACTTCCAGGACTTCACTTTGCACTACCCCACCGCCCTGCTCAATCATTCTCCGTGACTCCTCAGTCAACGCCCCCTGGCTATCAAACCTTAAACCATTCAAAAATTCTTGGTTATCGCCGTTCATCAAATTAAAACTACCATCCTGATTTGCCACAAACTGCATCCCCTCAGGTACTTTAAATTTTGCACCATTAAACATTCGCTCTTCAAAATTTATTGCCTTCTTCCAATCACCCGATAAATAAGACCTTAATGCCTCCAGCGGTGTTGCCCGTGTGGCAGCCCCGGAGTTACCCTTAATTAAGGTCTCCGCCAAACCTTGTTGATCGTCTCTAAAAAACGCTCCTACTTCCTGCGTTACCCCGCCAATAACCAAACCGGAAACTACCCCTTTTGCCACAGCACCGGCCACCTTTTTTCTTTTCATTTTTCTAAACACATCATTCTTCTTTTCAATCCCGCCCTCTCCTTCTACCAACAATCGGCATTTAGCTTCAGTCAACCCGGCCAAATATTCATCACTACTAGCCCCGCCAAGTAAATGGGAGTACTCCGGGCTATTCAACACCCGGTTCAGCAATACTGCCGCCTTAGCTCTGGAGATATCTAGCTCCATTCTTTCAGCTTCCACTTTTCCTTCATCAGAGTAAGAAATCAAATCAACCTTCATCCTGTCAGACAAAGAAATCCTGGCCCGGCTCTCGACCACCGCCCCAATCAGGTTAGAAACTTTATCTTCATTTAATTCGCTCCCTCCCACACTCTCCATCTGGCTGTTTAAGCTGCTTATCAAATCACTTGACTTAACAGTATCGTAGCGCACCGTCTCCATTTCCACTCTTCTTTTATCTTTCAACTGGTCAAAACTCCTTCCCTTGGCCATATCCCGAAAATGCTTTTTTCTTTCTTCTTCCATTCGGTAACTTTCTTTAGCACCCGCAATTGCCCCGCTCACCAAAGCAGTTGCTCCAAAAGAACCTGCTTTAGCTACCGTACTTCGGGCAAAAGTTTCCGTGGTCCTCTGTCCCACCGTATAAGCAATTGACAAAGCACTGGCTACTGTCGTTTCACTCACTAAACTTCCAATTCTGCTTCCCACCACTTTTTCTGTTACCCTATCAACCGCACTCAACTGTGCTTCAGTTCTTACCCCCATTCTCGCCTTACCCATAGTCACCTCAATATCGGTATCCAAAGTTTCAATTGCCCTACCATGGGAAACTTCATCCCGCATTTGTCTGGCCACTTCCAACATGTTATCTGCGTACATCAATCCTTCGTTCTTCTTCCCCCTCTCCACGCCCCTAATATGAGAAAACAACCTATTTCTGGATTCCATAAATCCGGATTCATCTAGTCTGCCTGTCGCGTAATCCTTAACCATTCTCTGGACCTCGACCCTTACCACCTCATTAGCTCTTTCCCTGCTCTCTCCGGCTTCTGTATGGATTGCTTCATCATAG
>CAZFAI010000028.1:0-10226 GCA_964516555.1 uncultured Gammaproteobacteria bacterium | reverse complement strand
AACATCGAAAAAAAGTAAACCCAGATGTTACAATAAGCCATGGCTAGGTCAAAAGATTTAGATTCTATTGCTCCCGACGATTCAGTCGATGATGTATCATCAAAACCACCAAAAATCCAAAGCTCAAAGCCGTCAATTTCTCGGGATCAAAAATCCCGCCAAAAAGTTTATCAACTTCTCAAAAATCAGACAAAATCCCCGTTTTCAGCTTTTCTTGCCCGACCCAAGGTGTTCACCTTTGATAGCCGCGAAGACGATGAAGAAATCATTCTTGTTTTGCGCCGCCATTGGTTCACCAATCTTTCCTGGATTATTATTGCCATTCTTATGGCAATTTTTCCCGTTCTGATTTCATATTTTCCTCTTTTCTTAAATCTCATACCAACCAACCTAAATCTCACTTTGTTAATATTTTGGTATCTTTTAACTTTCGCGATTGCTTTCGAGCAGTTTTTGTCCTGGTACTTTAATGTTTTTATCATTACTGAAGAAAGGGTAATCGATATTGATTTTTACAACTTAATTGACAAGAAAATTTCTGAAGCCAAAATATCTATGATTCAGGATGTTACTTCAGTTGTTGGTGGAGTTTCTCAGACTTTATTTAATTACGGTTCTGTTTTAATTCAAACAGCCGCCGAAATTCCGGTTATCAAAATTGAAAAAATTCCCAACCCAAACCTCGTCTTAAAAGTTCTTCAGCAGATGCGGGGAGAAGAGGAGCAAGAAGCTCTGGAGGGCAGATTAAAATGAATCAAATAGGTGATTTTATTACTTTGTCCCAAAAAATTCTTTCCGTCCTCGGAGCTATTCTTTATGCCATATTTTCCCTGGTAATTGTCAAACAGACAACCTCCATGTCTCGCTATGTTGTTGATAAATTTAATTCTGTCATAATTATTTTTTCCTATGCTCATCTGGCATTTTCAATTTTATTAGTGATCTTAACTCTGGTACTTTTGTAGTATATTTATACTAGATGCACTATACCTGCCGTTCCTTTATTGGCAGCTACGGTCAAGGTAGCTGGTCCCAATATTGGGAAAATGAACCCGACGATCCGCAAATAGTCTCCCAAAGAGGCCACCTTTTTGCTCTGATTAATATCCTCTCACCAAACGATCAAAAAGAGATAAGCATAATTGGTCATGATCTTATAACCGAAATCAGCCAAGCTTATTTTTCTTCTCTGGACTTTTCAGTCAGCCAACATTTAAAAAAAGTTTTAGATGAAATTGTCAGCAATCCTCTATATTCTCATCTGAAAATTAATATCGTTCTCGCGGTGGTTCATCAGTCCCGCCTTTATTTGGCCTCAGCCAATTCTGCTCTGGTTGTTTTCAATCGTCAGAACCAGCTAAGCCTTGTCTTGGAAGGAGAAGACAATCAGGTTAAAACAACCTCCGGTCCTCTGGCTGACAATGATAAATTTTTGCTGGCTACAAATGCCTTTTTGGATGAATTCCCTCTGGACAAACTTAAACCCATTGTTCCCGGTTCAAACATCCAGGAGGTCGAAGAGAGCCTGCTGTCTCTTCTTTATTCTTCCGAAAAACAGGAAGGTTTGGCAGCTGCCCTCATTCAAGCTCACGTAAAAGACAACAGTCTTGAACCCGAGGAAAATACTCCCCAGGATTCACCAACTTCTGTTTCAAAATCATCCACTCCACCTCCTCAACTTCCGCTTCAAAATAAATCGGTTTTCATTTCTAACCACGACATTAATCAGATAACCCGCCGTAAGAAAATCAATTTCTTTATCGCCCTTGTTTTACTTATTGCCCTGTCTGCCAGCGCCGTCCTGGGCTATCGCAAGAATCAATCGGATAAAACTGAAGCCCGCTTTCAGGAATTAAAAACTGAACTTGAACAAAAACTACAAAATGCTCAAAGCGTTAGAAACTTAAACATTGATTCTGCCCAGGAGCTTGCCCGTCAGTCAAAATCGATATACGACCAAATGGCCTCCCTTTCTGTTCACCCCCAAGATCTAGAAAAGTTCCACGTTCAGATCGAAGATCTTTTATCGACGACCGGTTCAGCCGAAAATTTCAAGCCGGAATTTTACTATGACACCTCAATAATAAACGAACAACCCAAATACTCTTCCATTATTTCTACCAAAGACACTCTATATCTGCTGGACCCTCAAGTCGGCAGGATTGACTCACTTGGAGCTGCTCAACGCAATATAAATACTGTTTCTCAAACTGACAAACTTGTCGATGTTAACACTTTTACCGAAATAAACGGCAAGATTTATGTCATTAAAGAAGGGGAAATTTTTCTGGCCGCCAAGGACGATTTAGAATCAAAAGTTAAAATGAATAGTGATATCAAACCGATAGATGTCGCTTCTTGGAATGGTGCCCTCTATATTCTTGATTCAGCTTCAAATGCAATTTGGAAGTTAAACTCCAACGCCACCGGCTTTGGCGCTCCTCAAGCCTGGCTCAAAGACAACCAGAAAATCACCAATTCAGCTTCAGCAATAGCCATAAATGGCAAAATTTGGGTTATTTCCGGTTCCGGGCTAATCCAACCCTTCGAAAGAGGCTCAAAAGTAAACTATACTCAGCCGGAAGCTACTTTTTCTAGTGCCAATAATTTGGTAACCACACTCGAAACCGACATTTTAGCTTTTATCGACAGTGGTCATCTTGTATATGTCTACAATAAAGATGGCCAATCTTTGGCCAAATATAATTTAGGCGACATTCAGATACTGGATATTGCCATAAATGAAAGCCTCAACACTTTATTTCTACTCGCCCAAGACCAGAAAATCTACAAAATCGCTCTCTGAACTTAATGTATAATCCAACCAATGAGGCATTTTAACCGCGAATCACGCGAATATCAGTTTGTCGACAAAATCGAAGCCGGTCTGGTTTTAACCGGATCCGACGCCAAGTCTTTGCGTACCCAATCGCCTCAATTTGCCAACTCCAAAGTGGAAATTAAAAACGGAATTCCGATTCTCTCCGGTCTTAATATCCCCCAATACAAATACTCCCAGGGCCAAATTGTTGATACTACCCGGGAGAGGCATCTTCTTCTCAAGCAAAAAGAAATTGCCAAAATTATTTCCTATCGCAATCAAAAATACATGATAATCCCTACCGCCATATATTCTCAGGGAAAATGGTTCAAAGTCGAACTGGGTGTTGGCCGTAAACTCCGCAAGTTTGAAAAACGCCAAAAGCTCAAAGCCAAGGAGTTCAAGAACAATGCTAACATGAATACATGAGCGGTCTTTTTGGTGTTGTTTCCACTATCGATTGCCCCCAAACTCTTTTTTTTGGAACTGATTATCAGTCTCACCTGGGGACCGAAAAGGCCGGGTTGGCTGTTATGAATCATCGAATCCACAGAAGTATCCACAATATTTCCACTTCTCAATTTAAGTCTCGCTTTGTTGACGAAATAGGTAACATGAAGGGCACCATGGGTATCGGTGTAATTTCTGACAATGAACCCCAGCCCATAATCATTTCCTCGTCCTTTGGTACTTTTGCTCTGGCCACCTCCGGTCTGCTGACCAACAAGAATCAGCTTGCCCGGCAAATCATGAAACAGGGCGGCAGCTTTTCTGAAATGAGTGGGGGAGAGATTAATCCTACCGAAATAATCGGTAAAATAATTGCTCAAAAACAGAACGTCCTCGATGGTATTAAACACTTTTATTCTTTAATGAAAGGTTCTATCTGCCTTCTTGTTCTGACAAAAAAGGGTATTTACACTGCCCGCGACCCCTTTGGTCGGACCACACTGCTCATTGGTCAAAATGGTTCTAGTCTGGCTGTTTCATCAGAAAGCTGTGCCTTCCCCAATCTCGGCTACCAAATAAAAAAAGAACTCTCCCCCGGACAAATAATTTTACTCACCAAAAATGGCCTTATTCGATCTCAAACTCCCGGATCTGACCGAAAGCATGTTTGTTCTTTTCTTTGGATTTACACCGGTTATCCGGCCTCGTCATACGAAGGATTGTCGGTAGAGCAGGTTCGGGAAAGATGTGGGATCAATATGGCCAAAAACGATAAAGTAAAAGCCGACTTTGTCACCGGCATCCCTGACTCTGGTATCGCTCATGCCGTTGGTTACTCCATCGGATCGGGAATTCCTTTTCGTCGGGCTCTGGTCAAATATACTCCGGGTTACGGCCGGAGTTATACCCCTCCTGATCAGGAAACCAGAAATCGGATTGCTCAATTAAAACTCATACCAATCCCTGAAATTATCAAAGGCAAAAAAATTATAATTTGTGACGATTCGATTGTCCGGGGAACTCAACTAAAAAATCAGGCAATAAAAAAATTATGGGATTGTGGTGCCAAAGAAATCCACGTCCGAATCGCATGTCCACCGCTTCTTTTTCCCTGTCCCTACCTACTCTCAACTCGCAAAAAAGGCGAGCTTGCTGCCCGCCGTGCTATAAAAAACGCTTTTTCCCAAAAATTTCCCTCCATGTCACCTTTTCTTGACCCATCCGGCACCCAGTACAAGGAAATGGTTGAATATATCCGCCAGGAGTTGGGTGTTACTTCGCTGGCATATCAGACCGTACCACTAATGGTTGATGCCATTGGTTTACCCAAAAGTCAGCTCTGCCTTCATTGCTGGCAGGGGAAGAAAGCAAAAGATTTGGTAATTGCGGAGATGCCCGGGAATGACCCAGGGTCCGAATGTGGACTATAAAAAACTTACTACAAGCTTAATTTACCTTATCCTACACCTTCGACAACTAAAGTAAATGAAAAGTATCGAAGTGTCGGTTGTTGAAGGCATTACCCTTCGCTTATTTACTTAAAAAACCGAAATATTAAGCACAGCATTCTGGTTTAATTTGCACCACCCTTTCTCCTCCAGAATAGGGGAAATTGGCGATGGTTGATCTGCTTAAGCTAAAGCGTAAGCAGGAGCCTTAGGAGCAAAAACGCCGGAAACGGCGTCAGCAACTTTGGTTAAATCAACACCAAAAGAATTTTTGGCATTATATTTTGATCCTTGTTTAACGACTCTAGAATCAAAGTCGGCTTGCAGTTTTTTAAAGTACTCACTCCGTCGATGCAATACATCTCCAGTGTTATTATTATATCAAATTCACTCTTCAAAATAAAGAAAATGTCCCTAATTTTAGACTTAATTTTTCCCAAAACATGCTATGTTTGCGCTCGATCCGGCTGCTACCTTTGTCCCTCATGTTACCCTGCCCTTAATCCTAAAAGTATCCAAAATACCTCCGGAACTGAATTTGAAGGTCGCTTGTCCCTGTTTCACTACAAAGATTCGATCCAATCAATTTTATACGATCTCAAATATCAATACGTTACCGATCTTGTTTCCGACCTCTCCAATCTAATTGTTTTTCACCTCAATGATTCTTTTCCCCATCTTCTTGCCCATTGGCAGGAACATCAATATTGCCTGGTTCCTATCCCGCTTCATTCCCATCGTCTCAATTGGCGTGGCTTTAACCAATCAGAAATCATTGCTCAAAACTTGTCGGAAAAATTAAAATTACCCATTACCACCGAATTGTTAGCCAAAACCGACAACACCAAACCTCAGGCTCAACTCAACCGGTCCTCCCGGCACACCAGTCCTCAGGCTTTCCGGCTTAATGCCAACAAGCCAACCCGTCCTACCAATATTATTTTATTTGATGATGTCTACACCACCGGAAGCACCATCAAAGCCGCTGCTTCCTGTTTTGATAAAAATATTTCCAATATCTGGGTTCTGACTCTGGCTGGTTAATTCTCTTGTTTTGGTATATTTCCCGAAATCACCCGACTACCGCGGATATCATCCGGTGTTTTCATTTTAGATTCTTCGCTTTCTACATGACTTTCTTCTATCGTAATTCCCTCCATGGGGGTCAGCGAACTAAGGTAGAAATTATCCACCCTTAAACCATGACCCTCAAGGGATTCTTTCAGTTCTCTCTTGATTTCATCTTCAATCATGCTTCTGTTAGTTGATAGCGCTTGGGGTAGGGTGTGATTAGTCAATACTTTCCTAATTCTGCTTCTGGTAACCGGTCTGACAACCTTAGAAACGAAGTTTTCCCCAATATTCTGCCAAATTTCGGGCATCCTGTCTGTGTCTAATTTGATTAACACCGTTGCCTCAACAGCTACAAACTTATTATCAGCGGTAACCGAATTTATTACCTCGTCACCCATCATTTCTTTATTATCTTTTAGTACCACATCCTTTGACACCGTATATTCAATTAACTGAGCATTAAAAAGCTTTACTCTGTGAATTAAAGGAACTTTAAAATGCATCCCCGGATGCCAGACATTCTTCAATACTCCCTGAAAAATCGAGTAGATACAACCCACATGTCCCGGCGGTACGGTTACGATAAACCCACCGACTATTTCATCGACAAAAAGTGAAACTAACAAATTATCTATGGATGCCATTTATTTGTCCTTCATTATAACATCAAAACCACTTGCCAATTCTGACAACTCTTTGTCCGGATCCTTGGCTTTAACCACGTCCGATGCTACCAATATTCCTTTGGCCCCGCATTTTAAAGACACCCTGACGTCTTCTGCTGAATGAATACCCGCTCCTACCAGAATTGGAACCTTTGGATACTTAGCCACAAACTTTTTAATTACTTCGGCTTTTTCCGTAGCTACCGATTTTGTTTTACTGCCAATCAGTTCGCTTGGCTCATAGGCAATATAGTTTGGTTTAATATTTTTCGCCCAAGTCTCAGTCTGTCCCAAAGTTTGCAAACATACCACCGACACTAACCCTTCGGGCCAATCCTTCAGTATTTTCTTTATAGTTCCTGGAGGAAGTTTATTCTCTGAATGGTTGACAAGACTTCCGAAAACTCCGATTTCTTTGGCCTGTAATGCTGAAGTCGCTCCGGTATGTGCTCCTTCGATATTGCCATCTACTGACTGAACCAGCACCTCAATATCAACTTCTCTTTTTATTCTGTCTGCATCAAAAGCCGATACCACCGGGAAAATCATTATTCCACTACTCTCCATTACTCTCTTGCACACTTTTGCTAATTTTAGTGCGCCGGCTCCGAAACTTTCTTTATATGTCTTAAAGTTAACTAAAATCATTTATTTATTTGGTATTTTAAAATCAGTTGATTTATCCCGTTTCTTAACGGTTCCATAGTATTCTCGGGCAGCTCATTATTTCTGGTTATCTTGTTTATTGCATCCTTAAAGTAAGATGACATTTCTTCATTTACTCCGTCTCCGTCATCAGTCCTGGAACACAAATACCATGAAGTTGCGTTGTTAGCCACCCCAACGAAAGGTTTCACCTTAGAATTCGTCATTAAACTCTCCGCCATACTCTTTCTTGGATAGATCTCCCCAAATGCTCGGATGTCAGATGCCGCCCGATACATTTTTTCCAAAGTTTCCTTGCTTGCCAAAAATTCCAAAAACTTCCATGCTTCTGCTTGGTGTTTGCTTTTGGAGTTTACTCCTTCTACCCAATATGAAGCCCAATGGATATTAGTAATGTTGTCGGACGAATCGCTGTTTTCGATCTGATCCCAAGCCGCCTCCTTAATCGTCGGAAGTTGTGGAACTGTTGTAATTTCATATTTTAAACTTGGATTCATGTCGTTAAAGTTGAAAACTCTCCATGAAGGACCAAAATAAAATGCCAACTTTCCGTTAGCAAAAAAATCCGTTGATCTTGGCAACGTCTCATCCCAGACTCCGTGTTTTGTCTGGAACATAGTGTAATAAGTCAGAACATCTTTTAATTTTTCGTTGTTGATTGCATCATTTTTAGTCAAATCCACTCCGTTTTGTTTCATCATCAGCCCTACAATGTCGCTCCAATGATCAATGTTCTCAGCTGATCCCATTGCGGCTCCGGCTATCCTTATCTTCCCGTCTTCATCACGCACAGTCAACTTGTTGGCTGCTGCTTCCAAACCCCACCATGTTTTTGGTAATTTCACTTGTGCCGAGTCAATCAGTTCTTTGTTGTAAAAGAGAGCTAAACCGTCATACATGATTGGAACCGCTTTAAAACTCCCTCCGATAATCAAATCTTCTCTGTATACATCATGAAAATCTGTATCCAGTTGTATACTGGTAACCGTAGTTTGAGGTATACCAGCCAGTTCATCTTTAAACCCCGTTATCCACGAATTGTGGATTCTAAATATGTCCGGCACTTCCGCTTCCTCCGGATCTTTTTTCAATCTGCCTTTTAGTCTTGATCGATAGTCAGTCTTGTTATCCATTCTATACACCACTTCGATGTTAGGATTCTTAGCTGTAAATTCGTCTATTGCAGTTTGTATTACAGAGGGTTCCTCCCACAGCCCCCAATATAACAATTGAACCTTTTCCTTTTCTTGTGGGCGAATCATTGGCAGTATATATTTAAACCCCAAAACCCCCAAGAGCAAGACACCCACTCCAATCCCGCCGATAATTAACCCTTTTTTTGACTTTAAAGTATTATTGGCACTCTTCTTCGCATCACCTTGGTTACTATTGCCTGAATCTTCGATATTTTGTCTTGGTTCACTCTCAATTGCATTAGGTACGTTGGCCGTTGATTCCGGTTTATTTACGGGTATTTCTCTTGAAGGCAGTGGGGATTGAATATTATCCAGGTTCACATAATTATCATATCAAATTATCACCAATGGATTGTTCTCAAACTTTCTGCTACACTTTTGCCTATGACACCTCTGACTATGTCGCTCCTTTCCGCTTTAATTATCAGTTCGATATCCCTCCTGACCCTGTTCCTTTTTTTTACTAAAGTTTCTTTTATTAACAAAATTACTATCTACCTGGTTGCTTTTGCTGTTGGCAGTCTCTTGGGTGATTCTTTCCTCCACCTGCTTCCGGAATCTTTTGAACAAATCGAATCAGCTCCGACCACCTCTCTTTTGGTCATTCTGGGCATGATCATCTTTTTCAGTTTGGAAAAATTTCTCCGTTGGCGCCACTGCCACGACGCCTCTTGCCAGAACGAACACCACGGTCCGATTGTTACTCTGAATTTAGTCGGCGACACTGTCCACAACCTTATTGATGGTATGTTGATTGCTGCTAGTTTTATGGTTAGCCCGGCCCTGGGTTTTACCACCACACTTGCGGTTGCCTTTCACGAACTTCCCCAAGAATTCGGTGATTTTAGCATATTCATTCACAGCGGGGTAAGTATTGCCAAAACTATAAAATATAATTTTATTTCAGCTCTTTTTAGTGTGTTTGGAGTTTTAATTACCTTTGCCATTGGATCCGCAATTAAAAACTTTTCTCTTTATCTTCTTCCTGTTACCGCCGGAGGTTTTATTTACCTGGCCTCATCCGACCTCATCCCCGAACTTCACCGCCAGCCGGCCGGAGTTCTGTCTTCAGTTATTCAACTTTTATTGCTGATTCTTGGAGTTGGCTTAATGTTTTCCCTTCTCTTTTTGGAATAACATTTTATTCAAATTATTCTTTCTTTCGGTTATCATTTAACTATGGATCTAAAAATATACACCGATGGTGGTTCCCGTGGCAATCCCGGAATATCCGGATACGGATTGGCTGTTTACGACAACAACGACAATCTTCTCTACCAGGAAGCAAGGTTTTTGGGTGTCAAAACCAATAATGAAGCCGAGTATCTGGGCTTGATTGCCGCTCTCAACTGGTTGGTCGAAAACCAGGACAAGTTCAATCCAAGCTCTGTCAACTTTTTTTCTGATTCTCAACTCTTGGTCCGTCAAATCCAGGGAAAGTACAAGGTAAAATCGCCCAATTTAATCCACTTATATCAAGCCTCAAAAGACCTGCTTTCACAAGTCAATTCGACGTGTATCTTTAATGATATCCGTCGCGGTTACAATCAGATTGCCGACAGCTTGGCCAACGAGGCCATGGACCGTCGTCTATGACAAAAATAAAAAAACCCACCATAATTATTCTTTCTACCGGATTTGTTCTTTTACCCCTATTGATGTTGGGTTTAACCGTTGTCTACGGTGTCAACAAGACACTTCCCAACACCTACATCCTGGACCGTAATTTTTCCAAATTAACCAGAGAGCAGGTTGTGGACAAATTGGACTCTGAGTTTCCTCTTCCTTCTCAGGTAAAATTTGTCCATGGCCAGCAGGAATTCTCGCTCCAGCTAGCTTCAGTTTCAGCTCTGATCAACAAGGAAATCATGGCCGACAACCTACTTCATCGAAACCTTAATTACGG
>CAZFAI010000027.1:8359-10455 GCA_964516555.1 uncultured Gammaproteobacteria bacterium | reverse complement strand
AATATTAGAAATTTACCCAATCGAGGATGGCATCAATAAAACCAAATTTACCAAACATTTTGTGGTTTAACCAAATCAGTCACGAAGATATTGATCTTGCCGGCGGCAAAGGAGCTAATTTAGGTGAAATGTATAGCATTGGTATTCCCGTGCCAAACGGGTTTGTAGTAACTTCAGCTGCTTATTTCCGGTTTATAGAAGAAAATGACTTGGCTCACAAAATTAAAAACGTTTTAACTACTACTGATATTGATGACCCAAACCAATTACTTGATGCTTCCAAAAAATGCAAAGCAATTGTCAAAAAAGGCACTATCAGCGAAAGCTTGGCAATAGAAATAATGAAAGCTTACAAAAGACTTTCCGGATATGGCGGACTAAAAGACATCCCGGTTGCAGTCCGGTCATCTGCCACTGCCGAAGACCTACCCGACGCCTCTTTTGCCGGTCAACAGGAAACCTTTCTTAATGTCGTTGGAGAATCTAACGTTTTAAACCGCGTCCAGGACTGTTGGGCCAGCTTATTTACACCGCGGGCCATCTTCTATCGACAAAAGAAAAAGTTTGACCACTTTAAAGTCGGGATTGCAGTCCCCATCCAAAAACAAATTCAATCGGAAATTTCCGGAATTATGTTTACCGTCAACCCCGTCACCAACGACAAAACCCATATCATTGTCGAAACCATCTGGGGGCTTGGCGAATACATTGTCCAGGGAACAATTACTCCCGATCAGCACATTATCAACAAAAACAACTGGTCCATCACCTCAAAAAATATTACCGAACAAACTATCCAGTTAATCAAATCCCAAAACGAAACCAAAGAAGTATCCGTTCCAAAGACAAAACAGAAAAAAGCCAAAATCACCGATTCCATGGCAATCAAAATTGCCAAAATCGGACAAAAACTTCACAACCATTATGGAAAGCCTCAGGATATCGAATTTGCTTTACAAAAAAATCAAGTTTACATCGTCCAAACCCGTCCCATAACCACCATAGAAAGTAATAAAAAAGTCCTTGAGTCTCAACAAAGGATTACCAAAGATCCTGATCTTCTGGGTGAAGCCGCCAGTCCCGGTACCGCTAGTGGCAAAGTGGTTATTATCAACAGCCCCAAGGAAATTGGCCGGGCCAAAAAGGGTCAAATCCTTGTCACTTCCATGACTACTCCAGACTTCGTTCCGGCAATGAAAAAGGTTAGTGGAATTATCACTGACAAGGGTGGACAAACTTCTCACGCCGCCATCGTTTCCCGGGAACTAGGAGTTCCTTGCGTTGTTGGCGCCAAAACTGCCACAAAAATGCTAAAAGAAGGCACCGTCGTTACTCTCGATGGCACAGAGGGAAAAGTTTGGCTTGGTGACCTTACCCAAAGCAGCCAAAGCTTTACTCCGCCTCGTCAGCCTTCGGGAACCATAAACATAAAAACTGCCACCAAAGTTATGGTCAATTTGGGTGAACCGGAATTAGCCAAAGACCTATCCAAAAGAAATGTCGACGGAATAGGCTTACTTCGGGCTGAATTCATGATTGCCAATATCGGTGTTCATCCCAAAAGAATGATTGCCGAAAACAAGCAAAAACAATATGTTGACCAACTTACCAAAGGCTTACTTCAATTTTGTCAAAACTTTTCCCCAAGACCTGTAATTTACCGTGCTACAGACTTCAAAACCAATGAATACCGCTACCTTAAATGGGGTAGGTTTTATGAACCGGAAGAACCCAATCCTCTCCTTGGTTTTAGGGGAGCAGTCCGTTACATAAATTCAACCGATGTTTTTGAAATGGAACTGGAAGCCATAAAACAAGTCAGAAATAAGCACAATCTAAAAAACCTTTGGTTGATGATCCCATTTGTCAGAACCCCGCGGGAACTGGAGCTAGTCAAAAAGATTATTGCATCGGCTGGATTACTTCGATCACCCTCTTTTAAGCTCTATATGATGGTCGAAATTCCAAGCAACGTCATACTGTTGGATAAATTTATAGACATGGGTATTGATGGTGTTTCCATAGGTAGTAACGACCTTACTATGCTAACCCTTGGTCTCGATAGGGATAATGGTGAGGTTGCCAAAGACTTCAAT
>CAZFAI010000027.1:3800-8349 GCA_964516555.1 uncultured Gammaproteobacteria bacterium | reverse complement strand
AGTCCTTTGGATGCTTAAAAAAACCATAACTACAGCTCAAAAAAGAGGGATTAACAGCTCAATCTGTGGCCAAGCTCCCAGTAATTACCCTGAACTAGTGGAAAAACTCGTTAAATGGGGAGTCAGCAGCATTTCTGTTAGCCCGGACGCCATTGACAGAACCAGGGAAATTATTGCCTGGGCAGAAAACAAAAAAATTGAAAAAGCCGTTAGCAAAAAACCACAACCAGCTCGCCCTTAAGATTTTTCTTATTTAGTTGGTCTCTTACTTCAGTAATTTTTCCCCAAATTACTTCTTCGTGCATTTTTGTCATTTCCCTACAAATTACCACCTTTGTCTCCTCACCGTATATTTCCAAAATTTCCTCAATCAATACTTCTATCCGATATGGTGACTCAAATACAACCTTACTCCCACCGGTTTGTTTATAGTCTTCCAGTATTTTTTTTCGTTCACCGGATTTTTTTGGCAAAAAGCCCAAGTACGAAAATCTGCCACTAGGCAGTCCTGACAAAACCAAAGCGTTAAGTACTGCACTTGGGCCCGGTATTGCTGTCATTTCCAACCCTTCTTTTCGGCATCTAGTTACAAGTCTATACCCTGGATCTGAAATAACCGGTGTCCCGGCATCAGACACCAGAGAAATTTTGTAACCCTCCTCAAGCAACTTTATAATATCCGGAATCTTTTGTTCTTCAACTTCATCATAAAAAGAAATTAGCTTAGCACTAGTCAAAATCCCTGAATTTTTTAACATATTCCCGGTAACCCGGGTGTCTTCACAAAGTATATAATCCACAGCTCCCAAAACTTCTCTCGCCCTCAGCGACAAATCTCCCAAATTACCAATTGGTGTTGAAACTATATACAACATCTATTCAAAATGTCTGATAATTGCCACAACTTTGCCCCTGATTTCTACATCGGATACAAATAATGGTGACATTGTAGAATTAGCCGGTTGCAATCGAATTCTGTCAACTTCCTTGTAGTATCTCTTCAATGTGGCAAAGCCGTTCTTTAGAACCGCCACCACAATATCACCGTTGTTGGCCATCTTTTGCTCTTTTATAACCACATAGTCCCCATTAAGAATTCCATCCTCAATCATAGAATCTCCCTTGGCCTGCAAAACATACGAATTATCGCCGGGATTAACCATTTTCGAATTAACCGGCAATGTCGCGTCAGGATCCGTATAGGGTTCAATCGGCTCCCCACAAGCTATAAAACCTAACACTGGTAACTCAACAAAAGTATCTCCTGATTGTTCTCGACCCACCAACTCAATACCCCGTATAGCTCCGCGATATCTTCTGATTAGCCCTTTTTTTTCTAATACTGCCAAATGCTCGTGAACCGTTGCCAATGATGATAATCCTAAATGACCTGCAATTTCAGTCAGGGTTGGCGCACAGCCATTCCTATCTATGTTCTTGCTAATGTAATCTAAAATCTGTTTTTGTCTTTTGTAAAGTACTGTTGCCATAACCTCATATTACACGAAGATTACCCGAAGTCAACTAAGCAATTTTTTGCTATATTTAAGTAACCATGTTTATTTCTCTTTTACTACTACTATTTGGAATATTTTTAAGGCCTACACACGCCACCGATGAATTTCGCCTGGAGCAAAATATCACCTATACAATCAACCGGTCGGGTAGCGCAATTGTTCACCAAGAAAATAAACTAGTCAATAATTTGTCGCAAATATATGCCAAAGAATATTTTATCCAACTTTCGGGTGCCAATATTCTAAATGTTTCCGGCACCGATCAAAATGGAAACATAGTCCAATCGGTCGAGCATGATGACGAGCAAACAACCATCGCCCTCAAATTTAACAACCCGGCTGTCGGTAAAGATCAGCATACATCTTTCCGCCTCAACTATCAGTCTCCAGACTTTGCTATAAACAAGGGGAAAATTTGGGAAATTACTTTGCCTGAATTTAAAGGCCAAAATGAATCGGATATCATTTCAATAAGTCTAAAGGTACCCACTTCGTTTGGGAAAGTATCTTATTCTTCCATACCCCTTGGTTCCGTCAACCAAATCGGTAATGAGCACATAATCCAAATCAACGGCAATAGTCTAAAAAATAAGAGAATTCTTTTAGTGTTTGGTGATTTTCAACTTTTTGATTTCGACCTGACATATTATCTGGATAATGATTCGTCTGATTACATCTCCACCAGAATTACCATTCCGCCCGACACCGAAACCCAAAAATTATTCTATTCCTCAATTGAACCCCACCCGGTAACGGTTATTCAGGATAACGATGGCAATTGGCTGTCAGAATACCACCTCGACCCTCACCAATCAATTGAAGTCCAAGTTTCCGGACAGGTAAAAATTTACCCCAGAAACACTGTCTCACAAATAGACGATATAACCAAATTAATATCTGACCAGGAATATTGGCCGGTTACCCATCCACAAATCCAAAAAATTACCAACAACCTGACTACACCAAAATCAGTCTACGATTATGTGGTCAAAACCTTAAGCTACGATTATGATCGGATCAACTCCGCTCAAAGAAAAGGCGCCCTTTTGGCTCTAGAAAACCCCTCCAATTCGCTTTGCACTGAATTTACCGATCTTTTCGTTACCCTAACCCGAGCAATCGGTGTTCCGGCCCGCGAAGTTCAAGGTTTTGCTTATACCAACAACCCAAAAGTAAAACCAACCAATATTAATGCCGACATTCTTCACGCTTGGCCTCAATACTATGACAATAATTCTCAAAAATGGATATCCATTGATCCTACTTGGGCGAAAACAACCAATGGCATTGACTACTTTAATGACCTCGACCTTAATCATTTCGCCTTTGTAATTCATGGTGAAAATAGCCAATATCCGTCACCTCCCGGATCCTACAAGCTTGACCGCCAAATTAAAACTGTTGATGTCCGCTTTGCCCAAAAAGAAATTGATACCCCCGAAGCTAAATTCCCCACAATTACATCAGACAATCCGGCATTAAACCAAAATCCCTCAATAACCATCCAAAATGAAAACTTATTTGCTCTGTCCAACATCAGGATAGTGGGGGATAGCTTTTCTTTTGATCACACCATCGACAGCCTTCCCCCTCTTGGAAAACTTGAAATCGACATTCCCCAAATATCCTTCCTTAAGTCTCTGCTCCCAAAAAACCAGAATATTAAGTTGTCGGTGTCAATAGAAAACGGCCAAAGTCATTCAACCGCTATTCCTTACATGCCGCATTTTCTAAATTTAGCCCTAACTATATTGGGGCTACTTTTCCTAAGCAGTACTACCGCTATAATATTAATAAGTAAAAAGAAAAAATGAAAAAAATATTTAGATATTCGCTGCTACTAGTATTCAGTCTAATTGTTACCAACCAGATTTTGGGCAACTTGAACTTTGACAACCAAATCTACAATATCATCAAAGTTGGATTTGTGTTGGCCCTTTTTGAAATAATTCTCAAACCCATCCTCAAACTCCTCCTCCTGCCAATAAATCTGTTAACTCTTGGATCTTTCCGGATTGTTATTGATACCCTGGGCCTCTATCTTGCTGTTATCTTAATTAATGGATTCCACGTTTCCAAAATTTTTATATCCAGCTTTAATCTGTTTAACTACACAATACCAACTCTCAAATTCTCTGGTTTTATGGCCTTTTTGGTCACTTCCTTCATCATCGGCTTAACCTACCATATATTCAGTTTAATCTTATATAATAAGAAATAATGAATACCATACTAAACATAGTCCAAATAATACTCTCAATTCTCTTGATTACTTTAATTTTTCTTCAGGCGAACGGAGAAGGGGAATATCGCACCAACATTCTCTCTACCGTCGGTTTTGAAAAAAGAGGCTGGGAAAGGGTAGTCTTTATTTTTACCATTGTCGTCTTTCTGCTTTTTATTCTGTCTTCAATAGTTCAAACTATCATCACATAATTGATCAAGAAACTCCACTTTAAAATCCAGTACTTGTGGCTTTATCTCAAAAAAAACTTTCCTTTTATTGTTATTGGTGTTCTCATTGGTATTCTTGTCTATTTTTACCGGGGAAAATTTTCCGCTATCAGCCAAATTTCAATCTTTAATTACAAAAGAATTGGGTTGGAAGGTTTATACACAACCAACAATCTACCTCCGGAAGTTTCAGGTCGTCTGAGCTACGGCCTTACTGTCAATCTGGAAAATGACAAAACTGACCTGTCACCTGTTTCCAGAGATTATAGTTTTGTAGATGAAAAAAATTATATCTTCCAACTTAACGACTCAATGTATTGGCACAATGGCAAGAAGCTAACCGCAAACGATATCAATCTAAACATCAAAGGTCTTACTGTTAACGCTCTTGACGAAAACAAAGTTGAAATTGTTCCTGAAAAACAGTTTGCTCCATTAATGTCTCTATTAAACAAACCTCTCTTTCTGAAAAATTTGGTTGGACTCGGTCCTTATAAAGCTTCAAAGGTTGAATACCAAGACGGCTATGTCAAAAAAATTCGTCTTGAACCGGTAGACTCAAATGAACAAACATTAAT
>CAZFAI010000027.1:0-3790 GCA_964516555.1 uncultured Gammaproteobacteria bacterium | reverse complement strand
CCTACAAGCTAGGGCAAGTAGACGAAATTCGGACTAGCAACTTACCTCAGGAATTAACAAATTGGACTAACACAAAAATTAGTCAGGAAATCAAGTCAAACCAAATGTATTCAGCTATATTCTTTAACACTCAAAAAATTGGCCCAAAACAACTACGCCAAGCCCTAGCTTATGCCACACCCAAAACAAAAGACAAAAATGAAAGGTGCCTGGGGCCAATTGCATCTTCTTCATGGGCTTATAACCCTAACATCAAAGACTATACTTTTGACACCAAAAAAGCCAAGGAATTATTTGAAAAAAATAAAGTTGACAAAATCAATCTAATTATCAGTGACAGACGTTTACTTGCAAAAGCCGATGAAATCAAAACTTCCTGGTCTAGCGTTCTTGGTATCGAAGTAGTATTGAGCATTGAAAACCAAATCGACAGGGAGAATTATGATGCAGTTTTAGCCTACGGAAGTATTCCGTCTGACCCTGATCAGTATATTTTTTGGCACTCAACTCAAACTAACACTAATATTACCAAGCTCGAGGAATCCCGTATCGACAAACTTTTAGAAGAAGGTCGTCAAATCATGGATCAGGTTGAAAGAAGAAAAATTTATGTTGATTTCCAAAGATTTTTGCTCGAAGAATCTCCCGCAGTATTCTTGTCTTATCCTACCATCTACACAATCACTAGAGTAAAATAATTCAATATGGAAGAAAACAACTTTGATAAAACCGGAACCATTCTGATAGCATGCCTTTTTGTTGCCTTAATTATCGCCGGGTATATATCTTACAAAAGCATTGATTTCGATATCCTCAAAAAACTAGAGGCTCAACCCCTAATTCTCCCCACACCCATCATTACACAATCTCCATTAAGTACGTCCTCAGCTGAGTAAGTCTTTTATATTTTCTCTTTTAACAAACTTATAAGCCAAGGTCAGGTCTTTTTCGGTCTCATCATGTCGCTTCTGATAAATAAAAGCTAACTTATATTTATCGAATAACTCGAAAAAATAATCCCAGGGCACAACTTCTGATACTACATTGCTATGCATAAAAACTTCATCTCTCTTCCCAGGAAAATCAACCCGAATACTTACCATGTCGTTATTTGTTGTCGGATCGTCAAACACCGCCGGCCTGCCACCATGCTTCTCGACCCATTTTTTTATTTCTTTGTGGTTGGTTGTAATCTTTGAATCAGGATAAAGTAATAATGGCCTATTTTCTTCCATACAACCAAATGTTAAAGTCCCCAATACAAAGACAACCAATAATATTGCAAGAATATTGTAAGAGTCTTTACTGCAAAAAACTGTTAAGAAAAACCCTAGCCCACAATTTCACCTTCAACAATCGTTCTAGCACTTGAAGCCAAATGTTTGCGGATTATCTTTAGATTTCTTTGGTTAGCTTTGATAAAAAAATCTCCGGCATCTCCTACCAAAGGTACAAAACCAACAAATAAATCTAGCAAAACATTACGCATCATTGCCCTAACTAAATGGTTAGGTATCCCCATTTTGATACCAATTGACACCAAATAAAGCGAAATAACCATTGATACGGCATCACCAAAACCCGGTATCAATCCCAAAACGGGATCTATACCAAACCTAAACCCTAAGATGCTAAATTTGGAATCCAAAAGCTGGGCAAGGAATTCTACCTGCTTTAAATATCTTCGCCTATATTCTTCCATACTACTATTACAAAGTTAAAATGACCCACAAGGCATGAACAATCCCTGGCAAATACCCCAATATTGTCAGAATTACATTAACCCAAAAATGAAAAGTCAAACCAACTGTCAGAAACACGGCAAGTGGCGGCAATAATACTGCCAAAATTATCATAATTAGTCCGCTCATGGTTATAGTAATCATATCTGCCTCTTATAACAAAATAGTAAAGTTTTTGTAATAAATCTAAAAAGTACTAGAATCAATTCTTCCGAAATCGAAAAATTGTCTGCCATCTTGATAATCTTGAATAGGCGGAAGATCTGATTCTCCATAAGCAATACTCACAATGTCGCCGACAACCGTCGATACCCTATTCCAAGCATTTTTTGTAGCTTGCAAATCCTCATCGTTCTCACCAACTGCCAAATCTAGTTCTTTGTACCTACGGAATATTTCACCCTTCCAGTTTTTCAAAACTACGTTTGCATTATCACCCTCGAAACCAGCAGTACGCAACCTTTCGATGTATTGGTCAGCATAATGTTTGCAAGCATCTCTTGCCACACTTACCAAATCCTCATTTTCATTATAATTTTGGACAAATTCATTAAGATCAAAGTTCTTACAACCACTCACCAACATAATTTTACTCTTCAACTCTTTAGCTCTATCATCAGGGATAAATTCAAAAAACTCTATCGGTGTAATCGCGTTATTCAATCGGTGGCCGATACCACATTGAACCGCCGCAGCTACACCTGTCTTATCAAGCTCATTAATATCAAACGTTCTTACCAAAGACTCAACGACTTCACCTTTTGTATCCATAACAACTATTCTACACTACCTTGCCTCTGCCGCCAGCCTTCTTGCCTTTTTCCATCAACTGATCCAGTATATCCCTAGCAGCATCCCTGCCACCCAAACCAAAAGCCAATCCAGCCGCCAAAACTACAGTTGCCACAATACCCATAAACAGTATTTGAACTAACTCCGGTGCAATTCCAAGCTGTGAAAGTACAATTAATCCGACAAATACAATCACCGAATAGTAAGCAACCGCCGACACTACCCTGGATGTACCCTCACCATAATTTGAAGCAGCTTTGCCCACCACATCAGAAAACAAATTTGCCACTACAAATCCCAAAAACGCTACAATTACTGCCGAAAATACTCTGGGCAAATACAATATCAGCTGATTAATTAAATCGTTAACTTGGGAAATATTCCACACCTCAAACACCGGTACCAAAAACAATATTAGTATTGTCCAAAAAACAACTTGCGATATCACGTTTATCCAGGTATCTTGGCTTTCTTCCTTTTCCACTCCGGCTTTTCTAAACAACTTTCTAATATTAATTGCCTGCAAACCTTTGGATACTAAGGTTCTCAAAGCCGCCGCTATTAACCAGCCGATAAGTAGAATAATAAGTCCTGCTACTAGTGCGGGCAAAAAAGCCACTAGTGTATTTAGTGCATCTACCAAAGTATTGCCAACTGATTCTGCAATATTCTCCATATATTCCAATTTTTACAATTATTTGTAAGATTTGGATTACAAAGAAGGAAAAATAGTGTAATAAATCACAATATGTTATCCCGCATGGATTGAAAACCAGACAAATCCGTCAACCGACGGACTGTCCTACCATTTTCTTAACAAAGTACCGGCCCTTACTTGTTTTCAATTCCCGCTCTCTTCTGACTGCATCATGCTTGTTGTCAAAATCTTCTTTATAAACCAATTCGAAAGGCTTATTTAATTTCGTGAACCTCCCTCCACAACCTCGATTATGTTCCTTTAGTCTGCGTTCCAAATCTCCAGTAAAACCGGTATACAGTTTATTATTTATCAAACTCCGCAAAACATATACGTTCCACATTGTTGCCCCGCATGGATTCGAACCACGATAAACAGCTCCAAAGGCTGCTGTCCTACCATTAGACGACAGGGCACTATTTGTTAATCTCCCGTCTCTCTAACCACGATAAATCCGTCAACTGACGGACTGTCCTACCATTAGACGACAGGGCAGGGGAGAAGAAGTGCCGATGAGAGGACTTGAACCTCCACGCCTCGCGGCATACGCACCTCAAGC
>CAZFAI010000026.1:8585-11150 GCA_964516555.1 uncultured Gammaproteobacteria bacterium | reverse complement strand
GTATTTTCAGATTTAATTCTGAGTTTTGTTATACCAAGAGAATTTAATGCATTTTTGTAGCGGTTTATCGTATTTTTGGCCTCTTTCCATGATTTGATCGGGTCTTCGTGATCAAGATAACAAGCCTTGATAATTTGTTGCCAGCACTCTTGGTGAGTAAGACCAGCTTCTTTGGCCATGGCCGGAGTAGCATAAAGTCCCAACGTCCAAGTAAATTTATTGGCGTTCTCCTTTTTTTCACGCCAATCCTTGTAAGGTTTGATGGCGCGGTTATATTCCATTATTTTTCGGGGGTCAATGCCTTCAAGCTCGTGTTTGTTTGTTTCGGCAATCACGGACAATATGTGATCTGCCTGCCTGACCTTGCCTTTTAAATAAGCAGAAGGAAAGAAACTAATCTGTTTTTCTGAAGCATAGATAAAAAAGTCACGCATCATTTCGTCCGGGATGTACTGGATAATGGGGTGGGCATCTGACTCCAAAACAACTTTGTTTAGTTCGATAAGTAGTGGTTTGGCTGATTCCGGAACCTGTAAAAACACAACTTCCCCACTTTTTATTCCAGAGCCGCTATTTAAGGCAAAGTTAACCAGAACCTTGGCGTAATTTTTTAATATTTTTTGAGGAGGAACGTAGACCATAAGCCAAGTATAACCGATATTCAGTGGGTTACAATATAATTCATGGAAATATTAGTGTCAACGGATGTCCTAGGGTTTTTTGGAGGACCCAAAGATCTGTCAAAGGCCTACGGGCTAACTAAAAAAATATTTGAGTCAAGGGGTCTGGCTTTTAACTTAGAAATTATTGGCTGGAAACATGTATTCAAACAATTTTTGAAATTGGAAAGGATTTATGATTACAAAGTGTTGGGTGTGCACGGAAAAATGGGTAGTTTTCCCCTAACAAACATTAAGGCCAGAATAATTGTTAAAGCTATGAATGATCGCCTGATTGGCAATAGACAGCTCGCGGATATCAAAATTAAAAAGGGATACGTTTTAATTCATGAAAGTGAAGTTGAGAACTACGATTACAAAGGATGCAGTTCGATTCTTATGGTAGAAAATAATCCAAGCACAGGGTCTTTGAAAAGAACTGCTAAATATGTGAAAAAATTAAACAAGTCAACAAGAACAGGAATTATGGTTGATTTGGTGCATTCCATAAAGGAAAAATACCATTTTAAGGATCTTGACGATATTGGAAATTTTTCAGAATGTTTTTTGGGACGTTTAACAGAGATTAGAGAAGTAACGGAGGATATTGAATTGGTCGGATTTCATGTTTCAATCGGAGACAATCACGATTCCTTACCGATAAACAAAATGGGTAAAAATGACTGGATGAAGTTTGCTGAATTATTAAAATACTTAGGTAGTAGATGCCAGTATTTAGTTCTGGAAAATCAGTACAACCTGTCTAAGTATTTTTTGTTTAATAAGGATAGTGACTATATTTCAACAAATACTGCCAGGATAATTGAAATCCTGGCAGATTGTGAAGTTATCCGCTAGCTACTACCTTTGACCGTGGAAAAAAGCTTTTACTTCTTCGAATTGAGAGCGATTGGTAAAGTCCGAATTTATCAGAGCTTCATTACCACCCATTCCCATATGCCAGTAATTAAATCCGACAACTCCCGGTCTTTTGGCGGCACCCATGGATCGACGGACCTGACCGGTTAAATCCTGGCTGCCGGTACTGCCCCACTCTGAAATAATTATGGGTACACCCGGATACCTGGCTTGAAGTTCGTTGAGAGCGTTTTCCATAGTATCCCCTACCAACTCGGGATAGTGGTCAATGGCAATGTTGCCCATTTTCCTTATAGTTTCATCTTCCAATATGCCATTCCAATCAGGATTCATACTGCCCCAAGCAATAAATCCATCAAACCCATAGAGTCCGGTTTTAATTTGGCCACCAAGACCGATATCCTGAAAAGCATTATTGGAGACATCAATGGCATCGCGGAGCCATTGGTTGAAATGAGCGATGTCGCGGAACATACAGACGTTTTGCCCACAATGAGTGAAATTGCCGATACCACCGTTTTGGGGTTCGGGAGCAGGAGTAAAAATGTCACCTTCCCTAAACATGTGCCGATTATCGTTAATATAACCTCTTATCTTTGATAGATAGTCTACGCTGGAGTTCTTGGGTGTGTCATATATTCCCTCGAAAGCAAGAAACATGTGACGATGCCAAACCTTTAGCCCTCGGGATCTAATGACATCAATCCAGGTGTTGGTATAAGAAATTACCTCACCACAAGTAGGGCTATCATAAGGTGTTTCGACGGCAATATGGGTTACTCCTAGCTCTTTGGCTTTGTCAACCCATTTTTCAATATATGCCCTGTCCGGTTTACCACAGATCCGATCCTTGGTTTCTTTCATAGAAGACACACTTTGAATATCCCAAGATTTTACTAAATCTGGTGGAAAGGTCGGTGTTACGGTGGGAGCTGAAGAAGGTTGTCCAGTTATTCTTTCGTAATTAAAGTTCATAATTGCATGACCAGTATTTTCATAATATTCCAAGATAATCTTCTGGTCACCT
>CAZFAI010000026.1:0-8560 GCA_964516555.1 uncultured Gammaproteobacteria bacterium | reverse complement strand
CGATAATATCCGTACGTTTCGGGTGGTCGTTCCATTGATCAATTATTAGTTTGTCATTAACGTAAAGTCGTACACCGTCGTCACTTTCAGTCCTAAAGCGATATGTTCCGGTATCGAAATATTGAGAATTTGTCCAACGAACAATATAGCGATCAACGTTTATTTCCTTAGAAGGAGAATGCTGGTTCCACTCAAAGTTTATCTTGTCATCATTTCTGACTAAATTTGAAGGCCGATTTGGTATCTGAAAACTTTCACCTAAATTCAGATTCCAATATTCACCCTTGTAATTAGGGTAATGTTCACTATTATTATCTTCCGAAGGATTTTGGTTTTGATTATCGTTAGTGTTTAATAATTTGGCACTGAAAATTTCAATTGAAAGTTTGTCAGGATGCCAGAATCTAACATGAAAAGGTCCTGCTGTTCGATTGACGTCTAGATGGGGAAAATGTGAAAGTGGAATATCAACAGCTTGTCTTCCCTCGTGGCAGTTTTGGGCATATGAAGATAGAGAAACATATCTCCAGTCTCGATAAAGTGGCTGATCAAATACTATTGCTGAAGCATCACCTCCAACCAGACAGGTACCATGCAAGTCAAACTCTAATCTTAAAACATCTTTTCCGGACAGAACCTGATTTCCCAACTGTTGATAATTTTCGGAAGCACCATTGTTGGATTGAAAATTCCAAGTATTGGTCAGTAATTCGATTTCGGTATTTGCAAGAACTGTTTTGCTCTTAAAGAATAATGGAATAATCAAGGCTAGAGTAACAATTGCTAGCTTTTTTAGAGTGACTTTGGGTTTGCTTTTGTGAAGTTTGGGCATAGCTTCACATTATGCAAACCGCTTGTCAGTATGTCAAAAGCTAGTTTGTTTTGATTAAGGAGTATATGCGGTATATCTATTGAGGATTCGGACTATTGTTTTTTAGAACCTGATCCATAACTCCGGCATTATCAGCTCTTTCAAGTATAGCCTCCGTTATTATATCTCCACGTTGAGCAATCAATTCGTTTTCCTGAGATATTATGTTTGTTGTTAAATAGTTTCCGATTGGTTTTTTCTCTTCGTTACTGTCACTTAGCGCGCTCTTTTTGACTACGGCAGCATCTTTACCTATAGATAAAACGTCAACAGCTTCTATCGTCTTTTTACCGGTCACAACGCTTTTGATACCTTCGGAAACCTCGTATTTATTTACTTTGCCTGTTTTTGGATCAAAATATATGTCCGAAATACTTCCGACATCATTACCATCGTCAGTAATAACTTTGGTATTTGTCAGAGTGTTTTCCCTGGTGGTTATATTGGCATACTCATCCTGGGGAATATCAGAGGCGTTTGTCACGGCTTCAGACGATTTAATCATTACAGCGTCGTGACCTACGACGTCAACATCCCCGGTTAAGATAATTTTCGCCTTGGCAAACCAACCACCGGGATCGACTAAATAGCCTACAATTTCCTGATTTATGGGATCGTACAATAAATCTTCTACCTGAGATACTTGCTCCCCTGTCTCCTTAATAATAACTTTCTTTCCGATAATTTCATTACTTTTTATAATCATAGTTTATTTAATTTTTAACGAATGTTTGTCGTACCAGAATGTAAATTGAGAAAAGTATTAGTAATAATAAAGATATTTCACCGGTAAAATTGTGATTTTGCGCGTCAAGAAGGCCATGGGCAGATATTTTTTGAATGTCTCCTGATTGATTGATTTGCAGGGTTATGTCGTCACCTGATTTTAAGTAATCAACTTTGGTTGGAAGGTTATTTCGAGTGGTGTCCGGGTCGTTTTGAAGAAAAAATTCACGATTTATTCCCAGGGAGTTGATACTTAGTATGTTATTGTCATACTTAATGACTTCACCTTTGATGCTGGTATTATTCTCAATGGCAGTTGCAGCTATTGAGCTAAAGTATGGCAGGGGTATTAACTTGAGCCAATAAATTGAAAACATTATAATTAGAAACAGTGGTTTGAACCATTGCATGTAGAAATAATAATTTTGGTAGATGAACTTTTACTAATAGATTAGTAAGAAGTTTGTAATGAGAAGTTTCTTACAATTTTAATTACAATTTTCTAAAGGGTATTTAACAACCACTTATTAATATTAATAAGATGAAAATACTATTGATTATCATACTTTTTATAATTGGGTTAGCCCTACTGGCAGTATTTACCGATCCACAAGATTTTCAAATCTCTTTAAGAGCTCCAACTCCTGCACCTCAACCAGAAATAGATTTTGAGTTCGAAGAGCAACCTGAAGTAGAAATAACACCAACAATACCCATACCCAGATTACCAGTAGAAGATGTGATTAATGTGTACCTGCATACTGTCGAAGGATCGGGTGTCTCGGGTGTAGCAACTATCCTTCCTCTAAACAGTCAATCTAAGGTTCTGGTGACGATAGGCAGACTGGGAGATTTTCAGGCTAATATCAGGCAAGGGAGCTGTGGAGGATCGAATGAACTTGTTACAGATTTAGAGAATGTAAATAATTACTCGTCTACCAGCCTGATTGATTATTCAATTAATGATCTTAGGGGAAGAATGCCGTTACTACTTGAAATAAATGATAATGGGATAGTGTCCTGTGGAAATTTGTGATTATTCCTAAAACTTTTCTTACTTTACATTTACTAGTTTATGACTATATATATAAAGCCGATTGTTATCTTGAATGGTAGTTATTAGTTGATTGCTCAAGGAGGTGAAGTCCGAATGCAAGATAATAAAAATGATTGGGAAAAAGATATGGATCGAGAAAATATGAATACTGACGAAACGGGAGAGGAAATGGATGATGAAGGTCAAAGAAAAGGAGGTCAGACAACAAGAGATATGGATGATTTCACCGATGAAACCGAGGACGAAGAGCCAACGATTTGAGGCAATTTAATGCATGCAAATAGCCAGTAGCTTGCTGGCTATTTGCATATAAATATTATGGCAAGATATACCGGACCAAAAAACAAATTATCAAGAAGGGAAGGTTTTGACCTGTTTAACAAGGGAGAGAAACTCAGAAAATTTGATGTTAAGCCGGGTGAACACGGTAGAAAAAGAAGCAGAAAACTTAGTGATTACGGCAGGCAACTTAGAGCTAAGCAAACCGCAAAGAGGTTGTATGGAATTCTTGAAAAACAATTTAGAAATTATGTAGCAAAAGCAGGTAGTGCAAAAGTTAATGTTGGAGAAGCTCTGATTTCACTTCTAGAAAGAAGGCTTGATAATGTGATTTACAGATTAGGTTTGGCACCTACCAGACCTGCGGCCAGACAATTTGTCAGTCATGGCCACGTATTAGTTAACGGTCAAACAATAAATATTCCTTCATATGAAACAAAAATAGATGATGAAATTGAAATAGATAAAACCGTTGGTGATATTCCATATATACAAGAACTGATAGAGGAAAAGACAGAAGTGCCTGATTGGCTGGAAAAAAAAGATAAGGGGGGTCGGGTACTACGAGAACCGACTATCGAAGACCTGAAAGAGCCGTTGTTGGTAGTTGATATTGTAGAATTCTATTCGAGATGACCTAGAAGATACGATTTAATATCCAGGAGATTATTGATAAAACAATTCCAAAGATAAAAGCCCAGGCAAAATTATCAACTGAAAATCCTGATACGAGATTGGCTACCAGAAGAATTAACAAGGCGTTTATTATGAGAACAAAAAGGCCTAAAGTTAAGACATTAATTGGCAGTGTGAGAATTAGCAAAATCGGTTTTATTGTGGCATTAATTATGCCAAGCAAGAGAGCCACCAAAAATGCAGAAAGGAAATTAGTAACGACAACTCCCGGGAGGATTAGTGAGGTAATAAATACGGAAAGACTATAAATTAATAGGTTGGTTAGAAATTTCATTGTTATTGAAGATTGTTGGAAATCTGACCTGGTTTCATATCAATTGGTCCTAATTCAATAGTAACATCACTTTCATATCTTTTACCAAGCATTTCATCATGTCTAAGAAACTCAGGAGCCTTTATTGTGAGCTTTATTTTGTACTCGCCTTCAAGTGGTATCTCAATATTCTTGCCGTAATGATACACGATGGGGTGCCAGACAAAAGGCAGAAAATCCTGGGATATAAAATTATTATCAATATCGCGAAGTTCGTAAAATATATTTAAATGGGGAACAAAACGGGAATCTTGTTTGTCCTGAACAATTATTTCAATGTGTTGATTTTCTGATTGCGATGGTGGCTGCCAGTCTAGTCCGCCTTCGGGCATTACTTCATATAAGCCACAGGCCGATTCAGAAGTAAAATAAACAACATAATCTCCTACAGACGAGGAGTCCATTTTTCCTGTTTGCTGTTTGAGAAAATCTATGGCTTCCTGAAAAGCTTTTCCCTGTTTTTCGGCATCCATGAAAAAATAATATGGAAAGCAAATATACTCTTGTTAAATATTTTGTAATAACTTAGTAAGAGTTGTGGTGTCACTCCAAACTTTCAACGTTGACACCAAATGACCAGTCAACTTCCGGGTAGGAGTGAAGCAGGTTGCTGACATATTGCCTCAACTGCTCGTATTTTTCGGGTGTAGTAGCTTCAAATTTCACTGTCAGATAGGGACCGTTTTGGGAATATCGGACGACAAACATACCGTAGGGCAAATCCAATCGGACACCATCACCGGCTCTTTCATCGTCTATGATTTTGGCATCGGGATAATCCTGTTTTAGGCGTAAACTTAGTTTGTCCATTAACGCTACTTTCTGATCATCAGCAGCTCCGATCTTTATTTCAGGGCTGGAAATGTATCGGGGGAGTGAATCTACTGCTTGAGATAACTTTTGATTGGTTCTGGAAAGGAAATCCAAAAGTCTGAGGGTAGAATAAACACCATCGTCGTGATTGTAGAAGTCGGCGGAAAAGAAAAAGTGGCCGGACAGTTCGCCGATAAAGGCTGCCTTGATTTCCTGATTTTTCTTTTTTAGAAAAGAATGTCCGGTACGCCAGATGAAAGGCTCTCCTCCATGTTTTTTTATCGTATCCTCGACTACCCTTGAGCAAAGGAGGTTGTACATAATTTTGCTGTCGGGGTGATAGTGAAGCACGTCAGATGCAAAAATTGCCAAAAGAACGTCATTCCAAATAATGCCTCCTTTTTCATCGACAATACCAATCCGATCACCATCGGCATCATAAGTAAAGCCGACATCTGCACCAGCCTCGACCACTTCTTTTGATAACCGGTTAGCTACTGCCATTTCAGTAGGATCAGGGGTTCCCAGGGGGAAGGAAGGATCAATATCAGTATTCTTTTGGACAACTTCGAAACCTGCCCGCTCTAATATTTGCGGGACTATAGCACCGGCTGTGGCGTTACCTGAATCAATAAGGACGTTTAGAGGTTTAAAATTAGAAAACTTAGATAGAACTGCGGAGGAGTATTCTGATAAAACATCCATGCTTTTCAGAGATCCTTTACTTGGAGATTGAAAGTATCCTTCGGTTTCTACCAATGACTTTATTTCCTCAATCCCCTCCTGAACTAATGTTTCTGAATAACCAGCGGCAATTTTTAAACCATTGTATTCCGGAGGATTGTGAGATGCAGTAATAAAGGTACCGCCTTGTGTATTTAGAAAGTATTGGGACCAATAGAATATGCCAATCATGGTTAGGCCGATGTCAACGACATCTATCCCGGTGTCTTGTAATCCTCTTATATAGCTATCTGAGTACTCCTGGCTAGTGGCGCGACAGTCGTGGCCGATTACGGCACTGCTAATATTCCTTTTGTGCAAATAAGTACCATAAGCTTTTCCGAAGTGATATAAAATTTCAGGGTTGAGATCTTTTCCTACCAAACCTCTAACGTCCGCACCACGAAAAATGTATGGATTTACTTGCATATGAAAATGAAATTATATGCACAAGAATAGCATATTTGTTAGAATACCTGCATGGACCAAATAGAATTTAGCGATTTTGCAAAAGTAGATTTTCGGGTAGGAGAAATTCTGGAAGCAGAGAAAGTTGAAGCATCGAATAAGTTGATTAAAATGCTGGTAGATTTTGGAGAGGCTGGTAAAAAAACAGTATTTTCGGGGATTTTTCAGTGGTATACACCGGAAGAATTAGTTAATAAAAAAACTATTTTTGTGATAAATATTAAACCCAAAGCTATTCTTGGTGAAGAATCCGGAGCGATGATATTTGCCGCCGAAGATGAGGCTACTAAGGTAATAAGTTTGTTGTTTCTTGACAAGGAAGTTAAAAACGGAAGTAAAGTATATTAATGGAAGAAATTAAAATATTAATTAAAAAGGCATTGATTGAGTTGGGTTATGGTTATGAAGAATTGATCGAAATTGAACATCCGGCGGACAAAAAATTTGGCGATTATTCGAGTAATGTGGCCATGGTTATGGCTAAAAAAGAAAATAAGAACCCGAGAGAATTAGCATTAAGCATAAAAAACAAAATTGAAGAAATTGCCGACAGGAGTTTGGTAAGTAAAGTTGAAGTTGCAGGTCCCGGATTTATCAACCTTTATTTAAGCTTTGAGATGTTGCTAAAAAAAGTCGAAGAAATTAACTATTTTGTTGAATATGACAAGAAGTTATCTACTTGTGGTAGCGGAAAAACAGTAATAATAGATTATTCGGCACCAAACATTGCCAAACCTTTCGGGATAGGACATTTACGATCAACCAATATCGGACAGGCAATATATAACCTGTACAAGACATTAGGATATAAAACTATTGGAGATAACCACCTGGGCGACTGGGGTACGCAATTTGGAAAACTAATAACAGCGGTTAAAAAATGGGCGAATAAGGATATAGATAAGCTAACTATTGGTGATCTTGAAAAATTATATGTAAAGTTTCATAAAGAATCAGAGAAAGACGAGAATTTAATTGAAGAAGGACGGGAATGGTTTTCAAAATTGGAGAGAGGTGACAAAGAGGCACGGGAGATTTGGCAAAAATTTATTGCTATCTCACTTTACGAATACAAGAAAGTGTATGAGTTACTGGGTGTAGATATTGACTATGCCTACGGAGAATCTTTCTATGAAAAAATGTTACCTGGAGTTATAGAAGAAGTGGAAAAAAGAGGAATTGCAAAAGTCAGTGACGGAGCAAAAATAATAGAATTTGACGATATGCCCCCGGCAATGATAGAAAAAAGCAACGGAACAACCACTTATTTTACCCGTGACATGGCCACTATTAAGTATAGAATGGAAACCTGGAATCCTGATTTGATTGTATATGAAGTGGGAGCCGATCAAAGTTTACACTTCAGACAGTTATTCCGGGTTGCTGAAATGATGGGATGGAAACCGGGAGATGGTTTTGTTCATATAGCTCATGGACTTATAAGATGGAGCGGTGGTAAATTCTCAACCAGAAAGGGAGATACTATTCACTTATCTGATGTAATTGATAAGGCTATGGATAAGGCAAAGGCGATAGCTGAGAAAAGTTTAATAGGCAAAGAGATGAGAGCTGGTGAGAGAGAAGAGATGATTAAACAAGTAGCAATCGGGGCAATAAAATTTAATGACTTATCTTCAGATCCCCGAAAAGATGTGATTTTTGATTGGGACAGAATAATGAGTTTGGAGGGTGACTCCGGCCCGTATCTGCAATATACCTATGCAAGGTGCCTGAGTTTACTGGCAAAAACCAAAATATTAGAACAAAAAAACATTGACAAAATACCACCGGAATTAAAAGCTGAAGAAGAAGATTTATTAAGAGAACTATATAAGTTTGAGGAAAAGATACTGGAATCTGCTAAAAGGTTCAGTCCGGCAGTGTTGGCAGAATTTTTACTATCAATTGCCAGAAGATATAACGAATTTTACGGTAAATATAGAATTATTGACCAGGCAGAGGAAGTCTTTAGAGTCTTTTTGACAAGATCTACTGCCAGCTGCCTTAGTCGGGGATTGAAAATTTTGGGGATAGAACCGGTTTCACGAATGTAAGCTTTAGGAAAATATTCTTTTGTAGATATCGTTGTAATGCTCTATTGGTATAAATTCGATATCCCTTTTGACTTCTTTTGGAAGTTCAACCAAATATTTTTGATTTTCCTTTGGAATAAAAATAGTTTTTAGACCGGCGCGGTGAGCAGCAATAGATTTTTCTTTGAGTCCACCGATTTCCAGCACGTTACCACGGATAGTAATTTCACCGGTCATACCAATTTCGCGGGGTACCGGTACATTTTTTAGCGCCGATACAAGAGCCGTAGTGATAGCACCTCCGGCGGAAGGACCATCTTTGGGAGTGGCTCCTTCAGGAATATGAATGTGGATATCAATCTTGTGGAAATCCTGCTTTAAGCCGAATTTGTCTGACTGACTACGGACGAAGGATAGTGCCGCCTGGCAGGATTCTTTCATAACCGAACCGAGTTTTCCGGTTAAAATCAATTGACCTTTGCCCGGCATGATATTAACTTCGATAAATAATATCTGACCACCGACAGATGTCCACGCCAAACCGGTTGATATACCAACTTCGTCCTGTTTACCTTTAAGCA
>CAZFAI010000025.1:3216-12064 GCA_964516555.1 uncultured Gammaproteobacteria bacterium | reverse complement strand
AACCACCTCTTCCCATTCCGAACAGAGAAGTGAAACGTTCCAGCACTGACAATAGTATCGGCGCAGGCTGATATGAAAATAGGTCATGGCCGGAATTGAGGAACTAAAGCAGTTTTATAAAAGACAGGTTAATTTATTATTAGTTTATTTTGGGGTGAGTGCCGCATGCGGCAGGAAGCCCTATTAAATCCCGAATAAACGGGATTTTTTTTGGTTTAATTATGGCAAAAAAAGTAAAAGTAAAAAAAGAAAAGCAAATTCTATCCATGGAGGAGCTTTTAGCTTCAGAGGGGGTAGAACTTTTTGGTTTTAAGAAAGGACAAGAAGTAAAAGGAAAGATAACGGCGATAAAAAATAAAGCAATTTATATTGATATTGGCGGTAAAACTGATGCAATTGTAGCCAGTAAGGAGTATGAATTTGTAAAAGATTATATTGCTGATCTTAAAATCGGTGATGAGATTGAGGTACAAGTAAAATCCCCCGAGAATGATAAAGGGCAGATTTTGGTTTCCATCAGAGGGGCTGCTTCCGGTTATGGTTGGAATTTCTTTAAAGATAAGGAAGAAAATGGCACTGAAGTGTCAGTGTTTGCTAAAGAATTGAATAGAGGCGGTGCTGTCGTGGTGGCTCCGTTTGGATTTTTTGGATTTATACCCGGTTCTCAGATTGGGGCAAAATATGATGGAGATCCGGAAAAAATGCTTGGTAAAAAGATAAAGGCAAAGGTTTTGGAAGTAGACCAGTCAAAGAATAGGCTGGTATTTTCCGAGCGATTAGTATCCGAACCGACTAAAGTGGGTGAAGAAGTAAATGCCATAGAAAATTTGGAAATTGGCGAGGTGTTTGAGGCTGAAGTGGTTAGAGTCGAGCCATTTGGAATTTTCGTGAAGATTATTTTGGTCAAGAATGAAACCAAACTAACATTGGAAGGATTAGTACATATTTCGGAAATATCCTGGGAGAAGGTTGATAATGTGACGGCAATGTATCGGCCAAAAGATAAGATACAGGTGAAGTTGATAAATAAAGAAGACGGAAGGCTGCAATTTTCAGTAAAAAGATTGAGCTCCGATCCGTGGGAGAACATTGAAGAGAAATATCCCAAGGACAAAGAGGTGGAAGGAGTGGTGGTGAGGGTAGCTAACTTCGGGGCTTTGGTTAAACTAGAGACAGGAGTGGAAGGATTGGTTCATGTCTCGAAGTTGATGGGTGGGGTAAATCTAAAAGACGGAGAGACAGTTCAAGTTTATATTGAGAGTATTGATGTTAAAAAGAGAAAGATCTCTCTTGGTTTAGTAATGACTGACAAAAAACAGGTCATTTATAAATAATCACTATTTTGTTGTAAAAAAGCCCCGTAACTTTCGGGGCTTTTTTAATGACTTTATTAGAGGCTCTAAAACGAAAGAAAATAACAAGAGGTGAGATATAATTAGGAATGGTTAGAGTAAAGGAAACAATTTTTGTTTGTAATAATTGCGGTAATGAGTTTACCAGGTGGCAGGGACAATGCAGCAGTTGTGGAGAGTGGAATAGTTTAAAAGAGGTAAAGGGGCAGAGCACTGAAAATAAGAGGTCGGTAAAGAGTAGGAGTATTGCTCGAGGTGGTGGGGTAGTTAATTTGGGGAAAATCGATAAAAGCGAAGTAGGTTATGGAAATTCGTTATCGACTAAAATATCGGAGTTTGATAGAGTTTTGGGTAAGGGAATTGTTCGGGGATCGGTGGTGCTATTTTCTGGTGAGCCGGGGATAGGAAAGAGTACGTTATTAACACAATTAGTTGGTAATTTAGGTGGATTATATGTTGCCGGAGAGGAATCTCCACAGCAGATTGGATTGAGAGTGAACAGGCTAAAGCTAGATGCCAATAATTTTGATATTTTAGGCACAAATTCAGTTGAAGAAATCATTGAATTTCTGGAAAGAACAAATAATTTGTACAATTTAGTAGTAGTTGACTCAATTCAAGTAATGAGCACCGACTATGCCAACGGAGGAGCGGGGTCGCCGAGCCAAATTAGGGAATCAACTTTTCGGTTAATTGAGGTAGCCAAAAAAAAAGGACTACCAATGTTTATTGTTGGGCATGTAACCAAGGAAGGGGACATTGCCGGACCGAGATTACTGGAACACATGGTTGACAGTGTGTTGTATTTTGAGGGAGAGAAGAATAGTGACCTAAGAATTTTGCGAGCGATTAAAAACCGATTCGGACCAACTGATGAAGTGGGTGTTTTTAAAATGGAAGAGAAGGGTTTAAGGGAAATTAAATCCGATGAAATTAGTTTAGTTGAGGGGAGTGAGAGTAAGGTGGGAGCGGCAGTAACAGTAGTGATGGAAGGGACAAGACCAATGATGCTGGAAATTCAATCGTTGGTAACTGAGAGTTTTGCACCTATGCCGAAGAGAGTGTTTAGCGGGATTGATTATAACCGGGGACAGTTATTGGTGGCAGTAGCCCAAAAGGTATTAGGGATACCATTATATAACCAGGATGTATTTGTGTCGGTAACGGGAGGAGTGAGAGTAGAGGATACCGGGGTAGATTTGGCAATAGTGGCGGCAATGTGGAGTTCTTATAAAAACTTACCTTTACCAAAAAATAGCGTATATGTAGGAGAAGTAAGTTTGCTTGGTGAAGTAAAAAAAATCAGGGGAATTGAAAAAAGACAGAGAGAGGCGGAGAGTTTAGGAAGGAAATTGGCGGGTATAAAAAATATTCGAGAGCTGAAACATTAACCGTGTTGTTGCTGAATCGTTTGTTTTAGGCCATTTAGTGAGGTTGTTAATTTGTTGGGCTTTAAAATATTTATCCACATGATGTTAAGAAGTTGTAATTTGGGCTTATTTTGTAGCTAAAAAGTAGTGTAGTAATTTATATAGGTTATGGTAAAAAAGGGTAGTAAAAAAATATAGGATATAGACAAAACAAAAAAGCGATGGTATATTTTCTTAATGCTAAAAACAATTTGGAAGAAGGTATCCGGGGCAAATAAAGGAAAGACAAAGAAAGGATATGATGGAGAAGGTCAGATCAAGCAGATGGCCAAATTGAGGGGCAGATTGATACTAATGTAATTTAACAAAAAGTGAAACTAATCCTGCAGTGGCAGGATGGTGTTTAAACAAAAAAAAGAAACAATGTTATCGATATTCTCAAAGCAGGTGGAACACGCATAGCATTGTTTCTTCACTTTTTAAAATAATGGATTGGTTGTTAAAAGTCAAGTTGACTTAATGGCAGGGTTGAGAGTAGCAGAGGGGGCAGGTCTGCTACTTTCAACTTTGCTTTTAATAGTTTGACAAAGATGTTTTTTGGGTATAGAATTAATTAGTTTTGCAGGAAATTCCCTTTTTTTTTGTTACCCAACGCATTAAATGATCCAAATAGTAATTTAGTGAGAAAATACCCGTCTAATTTGATGTTATTTATTAATATGTAGAAAAAAGTTAGGAGTTAAAGTGGCAGATAAAGTTATAAAAAGACCAGTAAAAAACAGAGTAGAAGCAGTTAAACCCGAAGTAAACCGAGTCCAAACAGGACCGGATGTAGTAGTGGAGGCAATCAACGGAGTGCTGGAGGTGATGGGGGATAGTCAGGGGTTTGTCAGACCAAAGTTTAATCCCTCATTTAAAGATGCCTATTTGGCTTCAATGCAGATTCGAAAATATAATCTGAGAGCCGGCGACATGATAACAGGTTATGCTAAAGCACCAAAGCAGGGTGAAAAATATTGGGGAATGGTTAGGATTGACAAGGTAAACGGGGCTGATTTGGCAAGTGCAGCCAGAAGGCCGGAATTTAAAGACCTAATACCGGTTTATCCGGAGAAGCAAGCAAAATTAGAGACTGAAGCTTCAGTTTTGTCGACCAGGATTATGGATTTGTTTTGTCCGATTGGATTTGGACAAAGAGGAATGATAGTATCTCCTCCAAAAGCCGGTAAGACAACTTTATTAAAGGAGATTGCTGCCGGTGTGGCACAAAATTATCCACAAGCTCATTTGATGGCAGTATTGGTGGGTGAAAGACCAGAGGAAGTTACGGACATGCAAAGATTTATTAAGGGTGAGGTGGTAGCTTCCAGTTTTGATCAAAAACCGGAGGAACAGACTAGGGCAGCCGAGATTGCCATGGAGAGAGCCAAGAGGTTGGTTGAATTGGGTAAGGATGTTTTTGTCGTTTTTGATTCGATTACCAGGTTGGCACGGGCTTATAATTTGGCAATTCCAACTTCAGGAAGAACATTGTCGGGAGGATTTGACCCGGCAGCTTTGTATCCATCAAAAAGATTTTTTGGGGCTGCCAGGAATATTGAAAATGGTGGTTCGTTGACTATTATCGGTACGGCTTTGGTTGATACCGGCTCGAAGATGGATGACTTGATATTTGAGGAATTTAAAGGGACGGGTAATATGGAACTGAGACTAGACAGAGACTTGTCTGAAAGAAGAATTTTTCCGTCTTTTGATATTTTGAGGTCAGGAACCAGAAAGGAAGAATTTTTGCTGGATGAATCGGTTTTGAGCAAAATTATTGCCATAAGAAGGATGTTTGATGCTGTGGGAGAAAAAAACCAGGCGACAGAGATGATTATTGAGCAGATGAGTAAAACCAAGAGCAATGAAGAATTTTTGACTAAGGTTGGCAAGGGAAGATAAGCTGATAGAATAGAGTAGCTGCCTTATGGCAATCATCAACAAAAAAAATATCGAAAAAGAACTGAAACTGGCGGGAGATTTCTTTTCCTGTCAGTCTATTTTTTGGTTGAATATCGGAAGGATGATGTTGGGATGGTTGGGGGTAGTTAAGGGCGGGACAACAAAATTGATGTACCGACAAAGAGGTAGGTTTTCTCAGAGTTTTGTAAATTTGAGCATGGCTTTTATGTCGTTTTTGGCGATTGTATTTTCGGGGAAAATCGAAGACTTAGTCAGCCACAGGGGTGGGGATACTGGCGGAAGTAATTACCTTATTATGGCAACTGACGGGATTGGTGGTGCCGATACCCAAATATCAATGTTGCCCAAGGGAGAGATTACTGAATACAGGGTCCAGGAGGGTGACACCGTATCTTCAATTGCCAGAAAATTTAATGTGTCAATTGACACAATAGTTTGGGAAAATAATTTGAAGTCAGTTGATGCAATTAAAGTGAACCAGATTTTGAAAATATTGCCGGAGACGGGAATGCAGCATACAGTTAAAAGAGGTGAGACGGTGCATAGTATTGCCAAGCGATATCAAGTAGATCCGCAAGCAATAATCGACTATCCTTTCAACACTTTTGTAGACGACGAGACCTTTGCTTTGGCTGCCGGTCAGGTGATGTTTATCCCGGAGGGGATTAAACCGAAAGAGGTTGTCATAGACACCAACAGATATGTGGCTTCGAGATCAGTGGCACCAATTCCCGGAGTGGTGGGAGAAGGTAATTTTATGTGGCCGACTTCCGGAAAGATTTCACAGCGGTATTATTGGTACCACCGGGCAGTTGATATTGCATCGTCGGGCGGGCCGGCAATTTTGGCTTCTCAGGGTGGAACAGTAACACAGGCGGGATGGAATAGCGGGGGGTATGGTAACTATGTGGTAATTGATCACGGGAATGGTTATTCAACTTTGTACGCTCACATGGCTCACGGATCGATTGGGGTAAAAGCCGGAGACAGGGTGACACAGGGCCAAAGGTTGGGAACAATGGGAAGTACCGGAAGATCGACGGGACCACATTTGCATTTTGAAGTTAACGGTCCTGCCGGGAGAATGGATCCATTGACTGTTTTGAAGTAGAGATAAATGTTGCCAACATTTAGGTAATAGGTTGCCTGATCCAGAGATTGTGCGGTAATAACGGTTTTCCTTTTATTGTCAAAAAAGAAGCGAATTGTTATGCTGATGTTATGAATAAAGCACTTAAAGCTTATAGTTTGGTATTTTTATTTTTGTATCCGCTGGCGCTGTTACCGACCGCGGTTGATGTTCTTGGATTCGGAAAGAATTGGATTTTGGGAGCCGGGGCGATTCTGGGGTTGGTGTTGTGGATAGCAACAATGCTTATTGAAAAAAGGAACGAAGTTAGAACCAATAAATTATTTTGGTTACTAAGTTTGCTTTTGGCTTGGTCGCTTGTCGGCTGGTTTGGAATGCCCCTGGGGGCGAGAATGAGATCGTTGATGGAGCCGATGGGTTTGGGAAGTTTGACGGCTTTGTGGGTGTGGGTGTTCGTCTGGTTACAAGTGAGGAGTGATAAGCAAGAAGAAAGACAAGTTGTGGCGTTGACTGCTGCCGGAGTTGTCCTGGCTTTGATTTCAGTGATTGTTTTTATGATTCCAAATGTAAAATTGCCGATTAATATCCCGCGGGAAAACCCGATAGTGTCGATAGGACAAGGCTGGTCTTTGGCCGGATCTCTGTATGCTGAAACTTTGCTAATTGGATTTTTGGCTTTTGAGTGGATAAAGAGATTGAGCAGGAAACTTAAAGTTAGGGGGAGTTATGTGGCAGAGGTGATAATGTCAGCAATATTTGTTCTGGTGACTTTGTTGAATGCTTACAAAATATTTACTTATGGTTGGATGGCTCTGGACCATACCAGCGCTTGGGTGATTGCAGTAGAAACGCTAAAAGCATCGCCGTTTACAGGAGCAGGAATTGGGAATTTTGCCAGAGCTTTTGTGTTGTACAGACCGGCAAGTTACAACCTGACTCCATATTGGTCGATGGTTTTTGCTGACTCATCGATGGGCTTTTTCCATTTGTGGACAGAGCTGGGGATCGGAGGGTTGCTAGCAGTGATGTTGGCAATCAGCGGTATTTTAAAGAAGAGAAAAATGGGAGCTGGTTTTTGGCAGGGAGTGTTGTTGGTGGCAGTGAATTTATTTTTGCCCATTAATGTGGTGGGCCTCTTTTTGCTACTCTGGGTGGCTGCCAATAGACTAAGTACTACCAGGGAGTCGAAAATGGTATTAATGGTTGGTGAAAATAACTTTAATGCGATGCCAAGTATTGTCGGGGTGGTAGTGATTGCGCTAATAGGTTTTGGTGGGTTTTGGTGGGGGAAGATATTGGGCGGAGATTATTATTTCAGACAATCTTTAGTGGCGGCTTCGGGAAATGACGGCGGGAAGACTTATGATTTGCAAATTAAAGCAATAGGACTCAACCCTTATTCGGGAGAATACCGAAGAGTGTATTCGCAAACTAATATGGCTTTGGCAGAAAATATCTTAACTAATGAGGAATTGAGCGAAGAAGACCGCGAGAAAGCTTCAGTGTTGATACAACAGGCAGTAAGAGAAGCAAGGGCAGCAATAACAATGGATAATTTGAATTCCAGTTATTGGACAAATTTGGCCGTAATTTACAGATCTTTGGTGGGGGTAGTGGACGAGACGGCTGACTGGAGTTTCCAGGCATACCAACAGGCGTCGGCTTTGGATCCAGTTAACTCCATGCTGAAATTAGACTTGGGAGGTTTGTTGTATGCGGCTAATAGAATTGATGATGCAGATAGGGTATTTGAGCAAGTGGTAACCAACAAGTCGGATTTTGCTAACGGTTGGTACAATTGGGCTCATACAGCCAAAATGACAAACCGAATTGCTGATGCATATCAGAGGCTGGCACAGGCAGTATCACTTGTTCCACCTGATTCAACAGATTTTGAAAATGCCAACGAGCTTTTGGCGGAATGGAAAAAAGAGCTAGATCAGGCAATCAAACAACAAGAGGAAATGGCCGCCCAGCAAGCTAGTGCAGAAGAGCAGCAGGAGCCAGAGGAAGAAACCCTGAAAACAGCTGATCCACTACCGACAATGGGTGAGGAAGAAAGAGTTGATGTGCCAGCAGAAGAATTAGAGCCACCGTTGCCAACAGAGGAACCAGTAGTGGAACCGACAGCTATGCCAACTGAGATGCTGGAAGAGGTTGAAGCAGAGTAATTTCAAGCGGATATTTTGTTTGAAATTCTAAGTGGAAATGAAGTTAGTTAATTATCCACCACTTAAAGTGGATATTTTCTGGAGTGGGGAAATCAAGACCAACAGTAAAGGATTCTTTTGATTTGGATAGAACTTGGAGATTCTGGTTTTTGCCACCTTGGGTAACGGTAACGTAAACCTGGGATCCGGGGGAAAGGTTTGAATTGTTAAGTGTGACTTCTTTTAAGCCCTTGGTTAAGACGCTTTGACCGGATAGGGAGTTGGTATCCACTAAGTTGTCTACCAGGATATCTTTCTTGGTTTCGGGAGCGGCGATTATGAGTCCTGAGGAAAGAAAATCAGTGGCCTGAAGGGTGGGCGGATTATCCGGGAGCTTTATGCCTGAAGGAGTAGGTAGAGTGGAGCTTGGAATTTGAGTTGAACCGGCATGGGGGTTTTGGGCCAGGATATTTTCCAGGGCAGTTTTTTCGGATTGAATTTGGGCCAGTTGATTTTCGTCGGTAATGAGTGGAAGAAGGTGGCTGTAGGTGGTGAGAGCTTGGGATAGGAGACCGGTTTGTTGCTGGATTCGGGCCAGGTCGTAAAAATTTTGGGCTTTGGTGGGTTCCAGGGCAACGGTTTTGTTGAGGTAGAGAAGAGTGTTTGAGACATCGCCTTGTTTACCATAAAGAGAAGCCAGATCACGGGTGACTTCGGCTGAGGAAGGGTTGATTTCTACTGCTTTGGTCAGATCGGCAAGGGAGCGGGGTAAAAATTCTGGCTTGGAATCAATGAGGCTTTGATAAATTCGGGCGCGCTGGTGGTAACCACGGTAGTCGTCGGGGTGGTCGCTGATGGCATCGGTGGCGGCAATAATTGACTGGTTGATTAGGTTGGCAATACTTTCCTGATTACCGGGGT
>CAZFAI010000025.1:1928-3194 GCA_964516555.1 uncultured Gammaproteobacteria bacterium | reverse complement strand
GAAGTTGAAGGGCTTGGGAAAAATATTGTTGTGATGCTAAAAGATAATGTTGGATAGATTTTGGTACCTGTGTGGGTGATATATTAAGATTACTTGGAGTAAGGGTATCGGAAGGGGGAGTAATGTTTTGATTGGCAGTTCCTTTGGTCTTAAAAATAACTAAGCCGCCAAAGGACAAGAGGGTGAGTCCGGAAACAGAGAGGAGGGGGATGACGGGGTTTCGGGTTTTAGTTTTTGGATTTGTTCTGGGGATAATTCTTGGGGCATATTTAATATGTTAGTAGCAAATTAATTAATAATCCACCAGTTGATATCGGTGTCGACAGTTAAGGGTTGGTCGAGGGCGATGATGAAGTAGGAATCGTCAGTTTCGATGCCGGATTCAGGAGTGGGGGTGGGAGAAATATATTTCGATTTGAGGTAGGGGACCTGGTTGCCGGTGGAGCCGGCGGGAGTCAGGTAGACCATGGAAGAAGAAGTGATACTTTGGTTGTAAATGACAATTTCGGATTTGCCGGCGGGGAGGGTGGCAGTACCAGCGGTGGCGTTGGTGGCAAGTTTGGCTGAAGAGGTGGCCAATTGGGCGAAACCGCCTTCGGCAATAATGGTAGCTGAGCCGGTGGCAACGTTTATTTTGTCGGTGGAAATTTCGCCGGCGGTAAGCTTGCCGGAGATACTAGCCTCGGAGGCCTGGACCAGATTACCCATCAGAGAGCCGGTAAATGTAGCATTTTGAGCGACTAAGTCACCGGTGAGATGTAGATTTCCGTTGATTATGACCTGGCCGTTTTCGGCAATGACAAGGGTGTCGCCCATGATGTGAACACTGCCAAGACCAGAGGGTTGGATGTAGAGGGCGGTGTTGGTGGTTTCCAGGAAATTATCCTGGATGGCAATTTGACCGGCGGTAAAGGTACCGGTGATAAAGGCATTGCCAAGCTGGGTGTCACCAAGTACGGTGAGTTTGGCGCCAACAACCAGGTTGTTGGATAGTGACAGGTTGCCATTGAGTTGGATTGATTCAGAGAAGATATCTTCTGACCAGGTTTCCGATTCGGCCAGAAGCGGGGTATCGTAGGAGGCGGAAGAGGTTGATTCCGAGGAGGAGATGAGATTTCTGATCTCCTCGCGGAGGGATGAAATTTTGTCGGTCATAATTTCAGAAATGGAACCTTCCCGAGAGATGAGGGTATCGACATATAGTGTACCGGAGATGGTGGCATTACTGGCGGAGAGCTGTCCGGAAATGGCAGTGTTGCCGTCAAC
>CAZFAI010000025.1:1418-1899 GCA_964516555.1 uncultured Gammaproteobacteria bacterium | reverse complement strand
TCATTTTTGATATTTGTTTTGCCGTCAATGACGATGGTGTCGGAGAGATCGGAGAGGGGAGAGATGACGGAGGTTTGGGTTTCTTTGGAAATTGAGGTTTGGCTGATGATGTTGTCAGTGACGATGTTTTTGGCGGAAATAAGTCCGGTTTGGATTTTGGCTGCAGCAATTTCACTGAATTGGGCGAGACGGGAGACGGTATTACCCAGAGTGTCGGTTAAGCTGTAGGTAGCAGTTTCGATTTCATTTTTGGCACCAGAGTATCCCAGGCCGAGCATGACGGATTCGTCAATGTTGTAATCGATTTGAACTTCACCCAAATCGGTTAGATATGTATTGGGATCTTGCCATGTATTTTCAATATATACAATTATTTTCCCAACGTAGATATAAGTTGTATTGCTGTTAATATCCCCGTTGTTAATTAATGAATTTTTTGTTTGTGTGTCTAGAGAGCTTGTTGGAATACGGTAACAGGGCT
>CAZFAI010000025.1:0-1408 GCA_964516555.1 uncultured Gammaproteobacteria bacterium | reverse complement strand
CCCTCAATATCTTCAGGCCAATTAATGTCATTTAGTGAAGTAATGGTTAGACAAACAGAATTGTCCCATGTAATTGTTTTATCCAGGGCCTTTCCTAGTACCGGACCAGCTTTGTATGCTTTAGATGCGATTCCGGGAAGATATGATGAGGTGATGTAGTCTCCGTGAACAATGGGCTTGTTTTCTGTAGTAAACACTTTAACGGGTACTCTTCCGGAAAGAGCAATTGGTTTACCGGGGTTTCCTGATCCCAGCAAGTAGCCGGGGTTGGTTGAGACAAAACCAATAGAGAGTTGGTCGTAAGGTTTGTCGGCTTTTGATACATATTCGGAAATATTTGTGTCGATTTTGACCACATCTCCTGCTTCCAAAGTTGAATCGTTTGAAGGAAAGTTTTCGGCCAAGTCGTTGTTGCCAGGTTTAATATGATACCAGCCATTATCCAGACATACTTCGAGGCCACGAGACGTGCCGGTTGTTACTTGCATTTTGCCCCATTCTGTAGACGAGTCGCAATCTGCTGCGGCAGGTTGACTGCCAGTGTTAAGTATTTGGATAGCACCATTGCCAAAAAGCTTACCGGTAGCTGGTGCTGAGGCTGAGTCATAAGCGGCCACTCCCCAACCAATATAATTAGCATTAGCCGTAACAGCAAGATGGAGGTTGTGTTGATTGGTTTGAATAACCCTTCCTTGGATTAGTATTGAGCCCCAACCGCGGTTGTTGACATCGGTTATGTAAACTTTGTCATTTAGGGTAACGTCGCCATTAGCTTTTAAGCCTCCAAAGGTGGGGGTTTGAGCAGTTCCAATTCCCATACCGTTTCTTACTTGAGTGGGAGTTGAGGGTCTGAGGTAGTTATCGGTTCCAGCCCCGGGTGTTACTTGAGTCATAATATAGTTAACCGAGGCGTTGGTGCTTGTATATTCTGATCTAAATAAACGGGTAATAATATCGCCAGAGGAATTTCTGAGAGCATAGGTGCTAGCAGTGTTGGAGCTGGAGCCATGATAGCCGTCAAGTCGGTCAGCGTTCAGATTAGATACAACCGTAGTAGAGGACACGGCAAGTGGGGCGGTACCATTGGCGATGGTGGAGATAAGTCTTGTACCCTGAACAGTACCTGTTGCAGTAAGATTTCCATTTGAAGCTAAGGTGAGTCGGGTAGCACTACCATTTTCTCTGAAGTAGATACTACCTGTGTGGTAATCAAAGTATGAGTTGGTGCCGCTGTGGTGAAGTCGAATTTGACTAGTGCCAACACCAAGATTGCTACGCACATAAATGTTACTTAGGGCTTCAATATTGCCGTTGACGCTTAGCTTTTGACTGGGATTGGTGGTGCCGATGCCGACGTTGCCGCCAGCTTGGAAGGTTGTTATATTTGCTCCGCCATGCGAATAGACTC
>CAZFAI010000024.1:0-12804 GCA_964516555.1 uncultured Gammaproteobacteria bacterium | reverse complement strand
GGTATTGGCAGGAAAACGGACCTTACAAAATAACCATTGTTGCCAAAGATAGCCAGGATAATACCATTTCCGAAAAACAGGTAAACATCAACATAAATCGCTGATACGCAAAACCTCAACATTCTTTAAATTTCCTCAAATAATGCTAAAATTGTTCTCACCATGCCACTACTTGCTAATTTTCGAAAAAATCTCCAACAGCTACCTGACAAGAAACGGTATTTTGAGTTTTTCAGTGCCATTTTGTCGCTTCCCGTTTTAATTACGGTTATCCTCATGAATGTCATCAATCTCAATAATATGAAAAAGAATCAGCCGCCTGAAAATCCACCGTCTCCGACTGAAACCATAAAGTTTGTCGTTGATGATGACAAAAACGATCAAGACGATGGTTTGTCAGCCGATGAAGTCCAGGCGATAATCAGTTCGGCGCTCAAGGAAGTGACCCCCGTCAATTCTGAACCTACCTCTACCCCACAGGCTTGCAAGCAGGAAATTGGACCCGTAGAAATTACTTCTCCCCGTGATGGTGAAGTAATCACCCGGGATCCTGTTCTGATTGATATTACCCGAAAGAGCCAAGAATACTGTGCCGTTGTTTGGTCTTATAGTATAAACAGTCAACCATGGAGTGAGTACACAGACAAGGCAATTTATCTCTACAATCTTACCCCCGGCGAAAAGAATCTGGAGTTGCGAATCAAGAGCATTTCTTCCGGGCAAGAAGTTATCTTAAAAAAGAATTTTACTTACCAGGACTCCTCTCCTACACCTAATCCCGATCCTACAGCTACTCCCACCATTTCTCCCTAAGTCATACTATTTGGTCCAACAAACATAAGTCCACCAGTCTGTCCACTTGCAATATTCTCTCGGTTTAGTGTGGGTTGGCCAACCCCATTCTTTTACTACTCTTATCGGCCTGACAGCCTTTGATACTATAACTTTTGCTGTTTCCTCACACCTCCATCCTGATTGACCCTGAGTACTTACTTTGACAAAATAAGTTCCGCTTTTCGAAGCAAAAATACTTTGTCCATTATTGGCAAACGATACCCATCCATATGAATCAACAATTTTTATTTCAGTATCAGAAGCAAAAACTCCAGTCCCGTCGTGAAACGAACCGACATTAAATGATTCTCCCTCTCTAATCTCAATTTCCTTTTTCCAAGGATCATGAATATCTCTTTGAACTCTGGCCTGGGTATCTGTGTATTTGCAATAACCACCATCCCACCATGCCGCTACCTTTCTTCCACTTGCAAAATAAATCACTCCTATTAACAGGAATATGCCCAAGAACTTTCTCATTCTTAAAATATAAATACAAATCATGATAAAACGATGAAACTTAAGTTATGGTTTAGTAAAAATTTATACTAATCTATTAACATATTCTTAACAAATTATTACTACTTCCTTACTGCCAGTACTTACAATTAGATTAATTATCAATTTAATATTTTTATGAGAAACCCAAGTACTGTTGATTGGTTTTTTCTGGTTCTACTAATAATTGGCGGAATTAACTGGGGGCTTATCGGATTATTTGGTTTTGATTTAGTCCTCGCATTGTTTGGTGCCGTTCCGATTATTGCCAGAATTATTTATATACTGGTCGGGGTCGCTGCCTTATATACCATATTTGCCCTCAGTTCCAAACCTCGTCAGGTCTAATAATTAAAATCACCAAACAGGGGATTTACTATTCGATTATTTCTCTTGTCGATTCTGTCAATCAGCTCCACCTCATCTTCTTCCAAGTTCCAGACTAAACTCTCAAAATTATCCTTAATGTGATTTAAGTTTGAAGATCGTGGAATAGCAATAATGTTTTTTTGTCTTAGCCAGTTCAGAATTATCTGAGAACCGCTCTTGTCATATTTAAGTGATAAATCCCTGATTGTTTTAATACTTAAATCCCTTCCTTGAGCAATCGGGGAGTATGCGGTTACTGTTATATTGTTTTCCTGGCAAAATTCTCTCAATTCTTCCTGATTTAAACTCGGATGGTATTCTATTTGGTTGTTCGCAACTTCCACTCCGGTTTTTAGCGCATCTTTGAGGTGATTTATCGTAAAATTTGAGACTCCGATTGCTTTAATCAAACCTTCTTCCTTCAACTCGTTCATAGCCTCCAAAGTTTCTTCAACGGGAATCGATCGGTTGGGCCAATGTATCAGCAGTAGATCAATATAATCAACCTCCAATTCGTCCAGACTTCTTTGGCACGATTCCTTCACCTTTTCCCTTGCAAGATTTGTCATCCATACTTTAGTTGTCAGAAAGATATCACTCCTTTTTAATCCTGAATTTCTGATCGCCCTCCCCACCTCAACCTGGTTATCATAAGCTTCCGCAGTATCAATATGACGGTAGCCGGTGCTCAGGGCGTATTCTGTTGACCGTACGCAAGTATCACCATGAAGTTGCCATGTTCCAAATCCCAAGATTGGTATTTGACTTTCATTGTTTAAGCTTAATCTTTTCATATATTTATTCTAAAACAACGGTTAATTTTTTGAAAACATAAATATGTAACAACCACGTAAGAATTACCGACTACCGTTTTACGGGTTTCTTACGGTCTTTTGTCGGTTTAGTTACAAAAAAAACCTATTCTCAGCATAGTATTTATTTCGATTTCTTAACATGCCTCTCAATTTTTTAAGTCAGCTGGAAGTTATTATCATCGCCAAAAATAATCAAAAACGACTCTCATTTTTTATTCGTCAATTAGATCGGATACTGTCAGAAAATAATATAAACCATCGTCTGATTGTTGTCGACGAAACTCAAAACTCTGCCGTTACCAGACAGCTTATACATCATTTATCTCAATTTCACCCAGTTGAGTATCTCAAAAAAACCGGCCCTTCCGGTCATCCTTTTTCTATCCTTCAGGCCTCCAACTTCTCCGCAGCTCCTCACGTCGCCGTTATTGATTCGTCTACCATCTATCCACTTCAGACAATCATCGAGATGTATAAGCTTACAGATAAATACGATTTAGTACTAACTTCTAGGTCGAAAAATGCAGTTAAATCAACACCGCCAAAAAGCTTCCAACTTGAGGATGAGGCCGGACCGCTAATCGTTAAAAACGAAATCATAAAACAGCTTACTTACTCAAGTGTTTCCTCCTATAACTTAAAAACACCATTAATAAATACCACCCGGGATATGGCATATTCGGTTGGTTATTACAATCAAAATCAGGTTAAACTTCCACCAACCAAGAACAACATCGGTCTGATTGGTAAAATCCGGGAATACTTCACTCAGCTGATCAAATATAAACTTAAACCCAAAAAGCCACTAAAAATATTCCCCACCAATTCTAATTCAATGATTGGGGCCGGAGTTGTTTACCGAAACAAGCGGTTTATTACTCACACGACTCTCGACTTCAAATACTCTGCCGTTCGCACCCTTGTACTTTGGCAAAAAATATTCTTGGTATTAGTTCCTCTCTTAATTTCAGCCGGTTTACTGTTTTGGACCATAAACACCCTCATTTTGTTAGTCGCAGCTCTTAGCACACTATATTTTATCGACCTTATTTTTAACTTATTTCTTATACTCCGCAGCCTTCATTTGCCTCCGGAAATTGATATTAGTCAGGAAAGCCTGGATTCTATAGATGAATCAAAGCTGCCAACCTATAGCATTCTTTGCCCGATGTACAAGGAGGCCGATGTTCTGCCCCAGTTTATTGAATCGATTAGAAAAATTAATTGGCCCAAGGACAAACTTGACTGTATTTTGCTTCTTGAAGAGGACGATGATTCCACCATCAAAGCCGCTTCTTCAATGGATTTACCGCCCTTTGTCCGGGTTTTAGTTCTACCTCAATCACAGCCTAAAACAAAACCAAAAGCTTGTAACTACGGGCTAGCCCATGCCAAAGGTGAATACCTGGTAATTTACGATGCCGAAGATTCTCCCGACCCTCTACAACTAAAAAAAGTATATTTAGCTTTTCACAAAGTCCAACCCAATGTTAAGTGTATCCAGGCCAAGCTTAATTACTACAATTCAAATCAAAATATTTTAACCCGACTATTTACTGCCGAATATTCGCTTTGGTTTGACGTAATCTTAACCGGACTCCAAACCATCAACACTATAATTCCCCTGGGAGGAACGAGCAATCATTTCAAAACTAGTGATTTAAAGCAGTTTGAAGGATGGGATCCTTTTAATGTGACTGAAGATGCCGACCTTGGTGTCCGTTTGTTCAAGCGTGGAGCCAAAACCGCCATAGTTAATTCAGTCACTTACGAAGAAGCCAATAGTAAGCCAAAAAATTGGCTTCGTCAGCGCTCCCGATGGGTCAAGGGCTATATCCAAACATACCTAGTCCACATCCGTAACCCCCTTAGTTTTATACGTAACCACGGCTGGCACGCACTTTATTTTCATCTCTCCATAGGCGGAAAAATCGTTTTTATGTTAATCAACCCGATAATGTGGGTTATCACCATCGCCTACTTTTCTGCCTACAACATAGTTGGTCCGACAATCGAATCTCTTTATCCTCCTGTCATTTTTTACATGGCAGCAACCTCTTTTGTTTTCGGCAACTTTCTCTTTCTTTTTTACTACATGATAGGTTTGGCCAAAAGGCAATATTGGTGGCTAATGAAATATGTCTTCCTGGTTCCCTTCTATTGGTTGATGGCCTCAGTAGCAGCCGTAATCGCACTATATCAGCTAATAATAAAACCGTACTATTGGGAAAAAACTATTCACGGATTACATCTCAAAAAAGCCGCCAAAGACAAGGATAAATTACGTATCCTAATTTTAAATTGGCGGGATATTCGGCATGCCTGGTCCGGTGGTGCCGAAGTCTATGTTCACGAAATCGCCAAAAGATTAGCTTCATCAGGTAACGAAGTTACCCTTTTTTGCAGTAATGATCGCCATTCACCTTCTAGCGAATACATCGATGGCGTCAAAATCGTCAGAAAAGGTGGTTTTTACACCGTCTACCTCTGGGCCCTTCTTTACTACATTTTCAAATTCCGTCGACAAACAGACGTAGTGGTTGATTCAATCAACGGAATACCTTTCTTCTCTCCCCTTTATACTCGAAAACCAGTCGTGGGTATTCTTTACCACGTCCACCAACAGGTTTTTAAGGACAATTTACCCCGAGTTTTATCTTCCCTTGCCTGTTTCATTGAAGCCAAAATTATGCCACCCTTATATCGTCGGTCCAAGATGGTAACCATTTCTCCGTCATCGAAGCTTGATATGTACAAACTTGGCTTTTCCGGAGATCAGGAAATTGAAACTATAAACCCCGGCATTGAAGTTTCAAAATTTCGACCCCAAGAGAAAACCATAAACCCGTCTATTTTGTATTTAGGTCGCCTAAAAGCCTATAAATCCATCGATACTCTCCTAAAAGCCATGGTACACGTAATTCGGACAAATCCCAAAGTAACTCTCAACATAGCCGGATTTGGTGAAAGTCGTGAATATCTGGAAAAGCTTGTTAGGGAACTTGGACTATCTAAATTTGTTAATTTTTTAGGTAAGGTTTCCGAAGAAGTCAAGGTAAAACTACTCAGTCAGTCCTGGGTTTTTGTTCAACCTTCTTCCATGGAAGGTTGGGGAATAGTTGCCATAGAAGCCAACGCTTCCGGCACTCCGGTAATTGCCTCCAATGTTCCGGGCTTGCGCGATTCAATCTCAAATCCCCACAACGGTTTCCTGGTTACCAAGGGTAATTCTGCTCAGTTTGCTCAAAAAATTAATCTTTTAATCAACAACGAAAAACTAAGACACAAAATGGAAAAGGGGAGTCTGAAATGGTCAAAAAACTTTAGTTGGGATAAAAGCGCCAATCAATTCCTTTCAGTTATCAATAAAGCTTATGAAGAACGTCAATAACAAAAAAACGCTAACTATAGGCATACCGGCTTTTAACGAAGAGGCCAATATCGCCAATTTGCTTCATGAAATACTTCTTCAAAAGCAGGAAAATTATTGTCTCAAAAAAATTATTGTTGCCTCGGATGGAAGCACTGACAATACTGTTAAGGCCGCCGCTTCAGTTGACCACCCGGGTCTTCTTATCTTGGATAATTATTTTCGGAAGGGAGTGTCTTCCCGTCAAAATCAAATAATTTCCTATACCAACACTGACATTTTGGTAATACTAAATGCCGACACTCTACCAAAAGATAGTCTGTTCATTGAAAATCTTATAAAACCGATTTTGAACCGCCAGTCGGACTTGACTTCATCATCATTAGAAGAAATATCTCCGAAAAATTTTGTTGAAGAAACGATTGCGGTCAGTAATATTTTTAAGCGCCAACTGTTTGGTAATTACAAGAAAGGGAGCAATATTTATACCTGTAAGGGAACTGCGAGAGCTTTTTCTAAGCGCCTCTACAAAAAAATTGATTTCAAAAACTTTTCAGCCGAAGATGCTCACTCTTATCTTTTTGCTGTTAAGTTTGGCTACAAATATCAGTTTGCCAAAAATGCCATTGCTATTTACAAACTACCCGACAATGTATCTGACCACCTTCGTCAAAGTCTTAGGTTTAACTATTCCCGTGAAGAATTAATTTCAGAATACGGCCTGCCTTTTGTTGCCAGGCAATACCGAATCCCAATTTTTCATGCTCTTATATCATTCCTCAATATTTTTTTTCAATATCCGGTTCACACAATATTTTATTTAATGTTATTGGGCTATTCCAAAGCTAAATATTATTTGTTGCCCCAACTTCATCAGCAGGGGACATGGCAGGTTTCATCCAGCACCAAGGACCTTGGCTACGGTCATGATTAACCGAAAAATCTTTCTAAGAAGATCTATCTATCACTTCATTAATACAATAAACCCGCTAAATTCCGGGATAAAAATAATATGCTATCACGATATTAGCCCAAAAAGCTGGCGCTTTAGTGTCAGCCCCGTAAATTTCGAAAAACAAATCCGTCATATTGCAACCAATAGCAAATTTATTTCTTCTGCCATGCTCCAAAGTTATTTATCAGGCAAATCTAATTATTCAGGATTTCTAATTACCTTCGATGATGGCTACCAAAGTATTTTTGACATCAGGCAGATTGTCAACCAATTTTATTTCAAACCAGTGGTCTTTTTATTATCCGATACTCAAAATGTTGACAGAAATCAACTTAACTCAGAAATTAGTTTCCTAAATAAAGAACAGATTTATCGTCTGCATCAGGATGGCTGGGAATTTGGCTCTCATAGTGCCACTCATCCCGATTTTTCCTCGCTAAACGACAACCGTCTTAAAAGTGAAATTATTGATTCGAAAAAAATGTTAGAAGATAAATATCAAATCCCAATAAACTATTTTGCCTATCCTAGGGGAGTCTATAATCCGATTATTAAAAATATGGTTGAATCAGCTGGATATTCCCTGGCTTTTTCGATGGATGATTCAGTCGTTTCATCTTCCTCAAACCCCCTTATTCTTCCCCGAATTGGTATCGATCATAGCCATGACTTTGAGGAATTTAAGGCCGCTTGTTCTGATGCAGGAGTTTCTTTTCGACACTTTGTTAAAAGTTACGCCCCCTCTTTAGCCTCAATATGAAACTAATTAAATCCCTTTCCAAAATCTTAATAAATATTGGCAAACTTAGTCCTTATTTCTTAGTCTTTTTAGTGCTAGCTCTTAGTTTAAAAGGGATAATTGGCAACCCAACAGTTGAAGAACTGAACACCCGGACATGGCAGGATTTTGGCCCATTCGATTCTTCTCCGGAACGTGGTCGTTTTGCCCTTATTTATTCCATAATCGAAAACCGGTCTTTTAAATACTCCTTGCCCCTTGCTAGATTTGCAATTCCGGATTTGGGTTATCTCAACGATCAATATGTCTCTTTGTTTGATCCCGGACTACCCGTAATTTTAATTCCGGGCTACATTATCGGTCGCTTCTTTGGCGCTTCTCAGGTTGGAACTTATTCAATCATCGCCATCTTTGCATTCTTAAATTTTCTTCTTATAAAATCCATATCCCAAAAACTTGGTGCCTCATCAAATTCCTCTTTTCTTGCCGCCCTGGCTTTTCTTTTTGCTTCACCGGCTTTTGCTTATTCCGTTAATCTTTATCAGCATCACACATCTACCTTTATTTTACTGATATCAATATATAGCTTAATTAACTGGAAGGGTCTCTTGTCTTTACTAATAATCTGGCTTTTATTTCCCTTGGCACTTGCCATTGATTATCCAAATGTTTTTATTTTGACTCCAATCCTATTTCTCTCGCTCTTAAAGCTAATTAGCACCAACCAAACTCCCGACAAACTCACCATTAATTTGGATATTATTAAATTGCTTTTAATCCCTGTTTTCTCACTTGCCACCCTCTACTTCTTTTTCTGGGTTCACCAACAGGCCTATGGCAACCCCTGGCAATTAGCTGGTACAGTCCAAAACATCAGGTCAATTGATAATTCCGGCAAGCCCGTAGACCCTAGAACTTTAGATCTCGATCCTTCGATAATTTCACATCTTGAAGCGATAAGTTCGGAAAAAAGTAGCTTGGGACTTTTTAATACCAGAAACTTCGTCAATGGTCTAAATATATTATTATTTAGTCCCGACAGGGGAATAGTAAACTATTGGCCGATTATATTTCTTGCTCTAATCGGCTCCTATTTTCTTTACCGCCATTCTCCGTATGCATCGGCAATAACAATCTCTTTGTTTATTATCAATCTTTTGATTTACTCTGCTTGGGGCGATCCTTGGGGTGGATGGGCTTTTGGTCCTCGGTATCTTATCCCCGGTATGGCCGTCCTTTCCATCGCCCTATCTTTCTTTTTTGAAAATATCAGGAAAAAACCCTTGCTGCTGATATTATTCCTGCTAATTTTTTACTACTCTGCTTACATAAATTCAGCCGGAGCACTGACCAACGTGGCCAATCCGCCACAGGTTGAGGTCCTCAACCTGGAAGAGATTACCGGCAGGGAGCAGAAATATACTTATCAGCGCAACCTCGACCAGTTAAAAAACAATTATTCTACGTCCCTTTATTTCCGTAATGTAGGCCAAGCTCAATTTACTGCCTCCGATTTTCACAAAATAATCTTGTCCATCGTTATGTCAATGGCGCTTACTCACACCTTAAAAGTGTATTTGGAAAAAGATGTCAATAAGCTTAAATTTTGATAAAGGAAAAGTATCAATATCCATCCCCCTGAATTTATTTCAGGGAATTGCTAATTTCTTCAAAAGACACGACCTATTTATAATTGTCTTTTATCTTTCAGTTATTTCAATTGTTACTTTCCTGGCATATTATCACAACGGTTTGGGTTTGGCCTACAACGACGCCCGCTCACACTTAAACATTGGCCGGCGGGTAGTCGAAGGACTAAAGCCTGGACTGGCTCAGCTCGGTTCTGTCTGGTTACCCCTACCCCATGCCCTGATGATCCCCACTGTTTGGAGCGATTTTATGTGGCGATCCGGTTTTTCCGGCGCCATTCAATCTATGATTTCTTTTGTTGCCACCGGAGTACTCATATATACCTACCTAAAAAAAATTAATATTAATGTATTTGCCCGTTTAGTAGCCCTGTCAGTGTTCGTTTTAAATATCAACATTCTTTATCTTCAGTCAACTGCCATGACCGAGTTATTACTTCTGGCGACAATGACTGCCGGAGCATATTACTTAATGCTTTACTTCAAAGAAGAACAACTATTAAGTTTGATCAAATCAGCTTTTTTTATCATGCTTTCTACCCTGGTTCGCTATGATGGTTGGTTTTTGCTTGGATTTTCCATCCTTCTAATGACTGTTTTTCTATTCAAAAAACATGGTCGTCAAACTACTGAAGGTGTAATTATTTTATTCTCAACTCTGGCATTTTTCGGAATTTTTATCTGGTTTGTTTGGAATGCTCTGATCTTCAAAGATCCTCTTTATTTTATGTTTGGACCTTTTTCTGCCCACGCACAACAAACTCAACTCCAGGAAGCCGGCTTTCTCCCCACCAAATACAATCTGTTTTTATCGACTAAAATCTATCTATATGCTCTTTTGTACAATTCATACACCATACCTGTCCTGATAGCACTAATCGGGCTTTGTATTCTATTGTTTGACAAAAAAATTACATCTTCCATAAAAACTAGCTCACTTGCCCTGATTGCTCCCCTAATTTTTAATATTTTAGCGTTATTTCTTGGTCATTCTGTTCTCTATGTTCAGGATATTTCCGGAACCACCTGGTTTAATATCCGTTACGGCATCATGTTGGCTCCCAGCATTGCCATTTTTATTGGCTATCTATTTGACAGGGCTTCTAAGTTTCGCCCCTTGTTGATTGGTATATTGGTTTTTATCTTCGTAATCTCATTTTATAATCGCGACGCCGTAACTGTAGACGACGCCCGCTTTGGATCCAGTCAAAAAAACGTTTCCGAAGTCAGCAGTTGGCTGGAAAAAAATACGTCAAAATCTGACAATTTTATTCTGATTTCAGCTGCTTCTCACGATGCCATAATATTCTCTTCAAATTTACCAATGAAAAGATTTATTCACGAAGGAACAGGGGAGTATTGGCAGAGTGCCACATCTTCTCCTGATCGCTGGGCAGAATGGATTGTTATGCGCACCCATGACAACAACGATCTTACTTTTAGGCTGACAACATCCTCAGGTGTGTTGGACAAATACGAAATTGTTGACTCCTTCCCCTTTGCTGATATTTACCAGTTGAAAGATGAATTTCACCATCAGCTATTAAACCTCTCTTCTCTACAAGCTCTTAACTAACCCGGTATATTTTCCAACCAAACTCATCAATACGTCCAAATCAAAAGGCTTTGGCAAAAAGTCATTTATCCCGCAATCTTCTGTTGAAAGTTTGGCATTTGGATGTGCCGAAAACATAATAATGGGAATTTGTGGGCCACCAGGTACCGATCTGATTCTGGAAGCTACTTCCTTGCCGTCTTCTCCCGATAAAAGGTAATCCAAAATTATTAAGTCAGGATTGTATTCTTCGATGATATTGATAACACCTTCACTCCGGCTGAGTGTCTTGACCACGTACCCTTCCATTTCCATTGCCATCTTTACCGCCTCCAGTATTGCTTCGTCGTCATCAATTATAAGTATTTTTTTGTCCATATTTTCTCCTAATATTTTCTTCTTCAATAAATATTGGCAAGCTAAAATAAAATGTTGAGCCTTTATGTGGCTCGCTCTCAAACCAAATTTTACCATTATGCTTTTTTATAATATTCGAAGCAATGTGTAAGCCCATACCCAAGCCCGGGAAAGTCTTGTCCTTATCCTCATAAATTCTAAAAAATTTTTCAAATATTTTCCCCTGATTTTCTGGAGCTATTCCCATCCCGAAATCTTTTACACTAACCACAACATTCCGTTTTCCTTTTAATTTGCCGCTGACAATGATCTTGTCTGCATTTGGCGAGTATTTGGCTGCATTGATCAGCAGGTTAATCAAAACCTGCTGAATTCTGTCTTTGTCCGCGCTAACTTTATATCTCTGAAGAGACTTGATAATAACTTTGTGTTTAGGCATATTTTCCTCAAGCTCATCCACTGTCTCTTTAACCAATCTGTCAATATAGAATTTACTTTTCCTTAACTTCAAGCCTCCCGCCCTAATCTTGGATACATCTAGCAATTGATTGACCAAGCTTATCAACCGGTTAATTTGGTCATCAATTCTGTTTAAGTAATTAACCGACCTCTCATCCTGTCCGACGTCTGATTGTCTTTTAAGTAGCTCAGTAAATATTTTCATACTGGTAATCGGTGTTTTTAGCTCATGGCTGGCGATACTAATAAAATCGTCCTTTCTCTTGTCAAGCACCCTACTTTCTTCCAGCTCTTTCTCTTTCTTTCTCACCTCACTTTCCAGCCCTTTATAATATTCCCTTAATTGTCCTTCCATCCTCATCAAGTCGCGGTACAGCAAGCCAACTTCATCTTGTGACTTTGGCTCAATATGTACGTTAAACTTCCCTTGTGCAATTTTATTTGCCGCTGCTGACAATTCCAAAACCGGTAGCGTAACTGTTCTTCGGAGATAATAATATAGTGTTATGATCAAAAATATTGTTGACAAAATTGTCAGAATTATTATCTGGTAAACACTGTCCATCACTCCTTCGTGCAAGCCCGTCAACCGGTTAATGTTTTTTGCGTTAAAAGTGGACAAATCCGCCAGGGCAGCATCAATATTTCTTGCCTTTATCGACCAGCGACGATAAGCTTTGTTAATCTCTTCTTCGCTTCCACTTCTTGTGGCACTTATAAGATCATCCCTCAGTCCTTCCCCACCCGCCTTTATTTCAATATATTTTTGCAACAAATCGATGCTGCGTTTATTGTCGGTAATATCAATCAAACTGTTGATTATTTTATTGGATTCTTCTTGATCCTGTTTTATGTATTCAACTATATTTTCGTCTTTTTCAAATCTGTAAGTTAAGACATCAGCATCCATTCTTTTCCCCAGTTCATACAATCTAGCTGACAGCTTATTAATTTCTTCAATTTTTACTGTACTTACAGTGAATAAGTTTTCATGCCACCTCAAATTTATGGAGAAGTACACAAAAGTAATAATTAGCATTCCCTGGAGAATTATGATGGGTAGCAATACCTTCTTCTCTAAACCCAACCTTTTGAACCGGTTGTGGAGTCGGTTCAGCAACAGAAAACAGTTTCCTGCTAATCTTCTAGTAAATCGTGACATAGTCTGATGACAACTCGTCTAAGTAATTTGAATATATTATTT